>JAADDV010000084.1 GCA_013153795.1 Aquificota bacterium
GCTAGTAAAAAATTAGTTGAGGATCTAATTAGAAATGGATTTCCTACAAAAAATAAATCTTTAACTGCGTATGTACCAAAATTTGAAGACAAAAAACTCATTCAAGGCTTTTTATTAGGTATATTTGATGCCGATGGATCCGCTTTTACTTCAGAAAAAGGTAAAACTTTTTATATATCTGTTTGTGGAACTCTTAATATTTGTAAAGAATTTGCAAGATTTTTTAGTTATGAAGAGAAATACATAAAGAAAATAAAAAACAAAAATCTCTATGAATTTAAAGTCGGAAGGCAAAAAATTATAGAAGTAGAAAAATTTTACAAGCGTCTCTATTCCCAAGCACCAGTTTTTTTAGAAAGAAAGAAAAAAGTATTTGAATTCTTTTTATGTAAATAAAGATCCAAGGAGGCTTTTCCATGCAGAGGATCGTTATCAAAAGAGATGGAACTGAAGAAAAGTTTCAAATGAAAAAACTTATAAATGCCATATTTGCCCTATTAGAAGGAATGGACATACCAGATGATTATGAAATAGTTTTTAGAATAGCAAAAGAACTTGATTTAAAAATACCAGAAAGAGTAACAACACAGGAACTTGACACCCTTGTATTAAAAGCAATAGAGCAACTTATCCCAAAACACTATATATATGACACCCTTGCAGCAAGACAGCTTTTAAAACTTATAAACAGAGAAATAGACAAAAGATTTTCCTCTTTCCAAGATGCAGTTAGGTTTGGAGTAGAACAGGGATTATATAAAAAAGAGCTTTTAAACTTTAATTTAGACAAGCTTGAGGAAGCTATTGTATACCAGAGAGATAGAAACCTAGATTACTTTGGACTGACAACCCTTAGAGATAGATATTTCACAAGAGACAGAGAAGGAAACATAATAGAAAAGCCTCAGTGGTTCTTTATGAGAGTTGCAATGGGAATAGGAAACAATGAAGAAGAAGTAATAAAAATCTATGATAAAATCTCAAAACTTGAGTACCTCCACTCAACCCCAACCCTTTACAACTCAGGAACTACAACAAACCAGTATTCAAGTTGTTTCCCTGCAGGTACACCTGTTATCACAAAAGATGGCATAAAAAATATAGAAGAAATCCAGGTAGGAGATATTGTTCTTACAGCAGAAGGAAACTACAGAGTTGTGTCTGGCCTGTTTAATAGAAAATACCAGAGAGAGTTATATAAAATAAAGGTCTGGGGACTATGGGGAAGCAGTGAAACAGTTAGAGCAACAGATGACCATAGATTTTTAGTTCTAAAAAAAGAAGATGCAGAGTGTAGTAGAAAATTTGTAAAAGTATGCCCCCCTTACCAGAATACAGAAAAATGCCAACCTGTTGAAAGAGAATATGCAAGTACATGCACTTTAGTAGAAGAAAACCTTTTAGAAAATCTAACCTGGATAGAAGCTAAAGATTTAAAAGCAGGGGACTATATCGTTATTCCTTATCCTAAGGAAATTCATAGTAAAAAAGAATTGTGTTTACTGGATTATATAAGCAATCCTTATCTAATAGAAAAAAAGGGATATATATACAAACTAAACCATGATAAACAAAACAGAAGTGGAACACACAATAATCAGATAAACAAAGTAAAAAGTCGTGTAAAACTTGATTATGATTTTATGAGATTTTTAGGCTATTATCTGGCAGAAGGATATATTAATAAATTTGGAAATAAACTGTCTCTTGTGTTTACATTTGGCAAAAAAGACAAAGAATTTATCGAAGATGTAATAAACCTTTCTAAAAAACTCTTTGATATCATTCCTACAATAAAAGAAAACAATGATAACTCTGTAAGAATAACTATAAACAGCACATATATTGCCCAGTTTATAAAAAATCTTGTTGGAACAGGATATAACAAAAAAATACTTCCTTCTGAAATCCTTCTTGCAGAACATGAAGCACAAAAAGGTTTAATCGTTGGAATATTTAGAGGAGATGCTACTGCAGTATCAGATGGATACAGACTCACAATATCAAACCAAGCATTAGCTTATCAAATTTTCCACATTTTACTAAGAATTGGTAGCTTGCCAAGAATTTCTAAAGCCTTCAAAAATCACTTAGCAAAAGAACAACCATACTCTATCTATATCTCAATAAACGACAGTAAAGAGCTTATAGAACTTATAAACAAAAACACACATAAAATAACAGCAAAACCAGATAAGAAAAAAATAAACACTTACAGATTCTGGTATAACGGTTATGCATTCTATAAGATAGACAAAGTAGAAAAAGAGTGTTTTGATGGCATTGTTTATGATTTTGAAGTAAAAGAAGACCACAGTTTCAGTGCAAATCTTATAGCAGCCCACAACTGTTACGTGAATGTTATAGAAGACTCACTTGAATCTATAATGGACAAAGCAAAAGAAACAGCATTTTTAGCAAAATATGCAGGAGGAGTAGGGACTGATATAACTAGACTTAGAGCAACAGGTTCAAAAATCCACTCTCTAAATGCAAAATCCTCTGGACCTATACCATTCATAAAAATATTTGACACTATAGTAAATGCTATACAGCAGGGAGGAAGAAGAAGAAGCTCTCAGGTTATGTATATGCAGCCATGGCACGTTGATATAGATTCTTTCTTAGACCTGAGAGAGACAACAGGAAATCCTTACTTTAGAACCCCTTCATTAAATACAGCCCTTTGGATGCCAGATGAAATGATGAGAAGAATAAAAGAAGGAGAGCCTCTATATTTCTTTGACCCAGCAGAATGTCCAGAGCTTATAGAAAGCTGGGGAGAAGAATTTAAGAAAAAATATGAAGAATGCATAAAAAAAGCAGAAGAAGGAAAACTAAAAATATGGAAAAAAGAAGAAGACAGTAAAGGATGGTTCAACAGATATCTGTTTAAACTTGCAAAAACTGGTCATCCATGGCTATGCTTTAAGGATAGGCATAATGAAAAAAATGTATGCCCAGAATATAGTGTAATAAATTCTTCAAATCTTTGTGTAACTGGAGATACAAGGCTTGCAACCCAGTGGGGACTTGTAAAGGCAGAAGACCTTTACAAAATGGGAGAAGCTATTATTGCTACATACGACAAAAGAACAGACGGAAACTGGAAAGAATACGGAGTAGACACAGCTCAGTGTCTAAAGATGTTCAAAACAAAAGAAAATGCAGACGTATATGAAGTAATAACTAAAGAAGGCTATCGCATAAAAGCTACAGACTGGCATGAGTTCTACAGAGCAGTTCCCACTGATAAACAAAACTACAAAATAGAAAAAGTAAAACTATCTGACCTAAAAGAAGGAGACAAGCTTCTTATTCAATCAGGAGAAGGACAGTTTGGAACAGAAGGATACTATGAACTTGGTTTAATAACAGGTCTACTAACAGGAGACGGCACACTTGCAAAAAAAAATGGCTACAAAGTAGCTTACATAGACCTATATAACGATGAAATCTCTTTATCAGAAAAAGTTCTACAAGCTATAGAAACAGATTACAGTGATGTTAACCCTAGACAAGATGGAAAAACTTACACAAACACACTTCCAAAAGTATTTAATCACACAGCAAACAGCAAAAAAATAAGATTTTCAAACTCACGAGTAGCAAGAATACTAGAAGAAAAGTACAACTTTACTAAAGAAAACAAACTTTCTGTTCCAGAATTTGTATTTAAAGGAAGCAAAGAAACGGTAATAGGATATTTGCAAGGATTATTCACAGCAGACGCAACAGTTAATGTGATTAGAAATGAAAGAATACCTACATTTTCAATCCAGCTTGCAAGTAAAAGCAAAAAGCTACTGGAAGACGTTCAAATCCTTTTAGCAAACTTTGGTATCAAATCTTCAATAAGCAAAATGAGAGATGAAGAAAAAGGACACTTTACATACATAGACAAACAAAGAAACAAAAAGGTTTACAATGCGAAACCTTTATACAGACTGCTAATAAATGGGAATAATGCTATATCTTTTGTTGAAAAGATAGGCTTTTTAGGAAAAAAACAAGAAAAAGCTCTTAAAGTTCTAGAAGAAAGAGAAAAATTAGGATATTCAAGATACAGCAGAAAGCAAGAACACTTCTTTGCAACTATAAAAGAAATCAGATATGTAGGAAAAGAAGATGTTTACGATACAACACAGCTCTACAACCATTCCCTTATCTTCAACGGTATAGTAACAGGAAACTGCACAGAAATATCAATTCCTAACTCTGCAGAGTCTACAGCTGTATGCACCCTTGCATCTATAAACCTTGCAAGACATGTAAGAAGAGATAAAACAGATATAAACTGGGATAAACTTAAAGACACAATAGAAACAATGGTAGTAGCTCTAGACAATATCCTTGACAAGAACTTCTATCCATCAGAAGAATCCCGTAAAAACACTATGGATTTAAGGCCTATAGGAATAGGACTTATGGGATTTGCAGAAACTCTTATAGAACTTGGTATACCTTACGACAGTGATGAAGCTGTAGCCTTTGCAGAAAAAGTTGCAAAATTCATGAGAGACGTTGCCTATAAAAAATCTGAAGAGCTAGCCAAGGAAAAAGGAGCATTTCCACATTATGAAGAAATGAAGAAAAAAGGAAAACCATATCCATATCCACCAAGAAGAAACGCAGTGCTTCTGGCAATAGCGCCAACAGCATCAATCTCTATAATTGCAGGAACAACATCTTCCATAGACAGTTATTTCTCAAATGTATACTCAAGAGATACCCTTTCAGGAAAGTTTATTGTTGTAAACAAACAGCTTATGAAAAAACTTGAAGAGCTAGACCTTTGGTCAGAAGAAATGTCAGAAAAAATAAAAGCAGACGGCGGTTCTATCCAGTATATCCCTGAGCTTGAAGGAAAAATCAAAAAAGAGCTTTTCAAAGGAGCATACGAGATACATCCAAAAAGACAGATAGATATAGCAGCAGCATTCCAAAAATACATAGACCAGGCAGTTTCTAAATCTATCTATATCGAAGAAGACCTTAGAGGAAACATGTTTGATATTTACATGTATGCGTGGGAAAAAGGACTTAAATCTACATACTACTGCTTCATAGACAAAACAGTAAAAGGAGAAAAATATACCCAGGAAGTAAACAAGAGAGGAACAAGAAGAGGTTTTGGTCTAAGAAAAGCTAAACAAAACCAGCAACCAGTAAACAAAGAAGAAGATTTAGAAAAACTTGAAAAAATGGCACGAGAAAAATACGGAGATGAAATTGTAGATAAAGTGAAGTCTGGAAATATAGATGCTTGTCCTACAGACCCTCTATTAAATAAAATCTGTCCAAGCTGTGAATAAAAAAAGGGGCTTGAAAGCCCCTTTTTTTTTATTTTTTCTCCTCAGGTTTTGCTTCGTCTGTTTCTGGTGCAGGTTTTTTAATCTCAACAGGTGAGATTTTAACAAAATTGTTTATTTCATCT
>JAADDV010000165.1 GCA_013153795.1 Aquificota bacterium
TCTTCAAGAGATTTTTCTGCTTCTTTAATATCAAGCATAAGAATTTCTCTTTGAGAATCATAAAATTCTAAGTTTTCTAATAGATTTTTTAATACTTCTTCTGCTTTTTTCAGTTTATTAAAATGTCTTAAATTAATAAAAATTTCGTCTTCTTTTTCCTCTAAAAGACCTAGTTTTTGAAAGATTTTTTCTTCTAAGAGAGAAATATTTTCCTGAGTTTTGCTACTAACGAATATTATATCCTTAAAATAATATTTTTTCTTTGATTTATCAAGTATTAAATCACTTTTATTTCCAACTATGATAGGATTTTTATGTTTTACTTTTTCGTATATTTTTAAATCTTCATCTGTTATTCCTTCTGAAGCATCAAAAACAAAAAGAACAATATCTGCCTCTTCTATTTTTTCTAAAGCTTTTTCTATACCTATTTTTTCTATTTTGTCTTGTGTTTCCCTTATTCCTGCTGTATCTAAAAGTTTTACAGGAATTCCTTTTATTGAAACTGTTTCCTCTATAAAATCTCTTGTTGTTCCTTTATATTCAGATACTATGGCTCTTTCATAACCAACTAAAGTATTAAAAAGAGAAGATTTTCCTACATTTGGTCTTCCAACTATTGCCAGTTTTATACCTTCCCTTATTATTTCGCCTTTTTTATAAGTTCTTAAAAGTTCCTGTATCTGCTTTAAAACTGTTTCAAGTCTTTTTTTTATTTCTTCTAAAGGAATTTCTTCCACATCTTCAGGAAAATTAAGCTCAGCTTCTATAAGAGATTCAAGTTCCAAAAGAGCTTCTTTTAAAGCGTTAACTTTTTTTGAAAGTTTCCCTTCTAAAAGATTTACTGCCGCTTTTGAAGCTGCTTCTGTTTTTGCTTCTATAAGTTCAGCAATAGCTTCTGCCTGTGTTAAATCAATCTTTCCACTCAAAAAAGCCCTTTTTGTAAACTCTCCCGGCTCAGCAAATCTAGCACCAAAATGTATAGCTTCTTCAATAATCTTTTTTATAACAGGAACACTTCCGTGGGGATAAATTTCTATAACATCTTCACCTGTGAAACTTCTTGGAGCCTTAAAATATATTAAAAGTCCTTCGTCTATTGTTTTTCCTTCCCTGTCTTTTATTTTTCCGTAGTAAGCTTTTCTTTCTTCTATTTTCTCTGGAAGAGAAAAAATTTTTCTTCCAATATCTAAAGATTTATCTCCGCTTATCCTTATTATTCCTACTGCTGATGGGATAAGCGGAGTTGCATTTGCTACGATTGTGTCTTTATCCATTCTTTTTGTCGTATTTTCCTAACTGTTTGTTGATTATAAAACTTTGGATTATGCCTAATATATTATTCGTTAGCCAATATAAAACAAGTCCTGCAGGAAAGTTCATAAACATAAATGTAAATACAGCTGCCATTATATACATAATCATTTTTTGATTTTTATCTGAAGAAGGAGTAATCCACTGCTGAGCAATCATAGAAAGACCCATCAGTATTGGAAGAATGTAATAAGGGTCTTTATCTGATAAATCAGGTATCCATAAGAAAGGAACATTTTTCAACTCTACTGTAACCATTAAAACATTATATAAAGCAATAAATATAGGTATTTGAACTAAAATAGGAAGGCAACCACTCATTGGATTAGCCCCATGCTCTGCATAAAGCTTCATCATTTCTTGCTGTAATTTTTGAGGGTTATCTTTATATTTCTTTTGCAGTTTTTGTATTTCTGGGGCTAAATCTGACATTTTTTTCATAGCTTTTAAGCTTTTATGATTTAAAGGAAAAAGAACGATTCTAAGAAGAATAGTAAGAATAATTATTGTAAGACCCCAGTTATGCACATAGTTATAAATAAAGTGCATTATTAGGAAAAGAGGTTTACCTAAAATACCAAAAATCCCAAAATCTATTGTATCTTGAAGGGCTAAATCAACATTCCATTCTTTTTTATATTTTTCTGTTAATTCTCCTAATAAGGAATAAAGTTTTGGTCCTCCAAAGAAAAATCCTATTATGTTTCCTGTAACTTCAGATAAAACAACAGTATTTTGATTACCCACAGGGATAACGTGAACAGCAGGAAATCCATCTTTTGTCGCTATAAATTGGAGAAAATATTTATTTTCTTCCCCAGCCCATATAATATTTCCTCTAATTATTTGCTCTCTTTCAATATCTGCATCAAGCTTTATAAGTTCTTTATCTGTTTTTATTATAGCTCCTGAATGGCCAAAAGAACCTTGATTTTCAAGTGTAAGACCGCTTATAACACTTATTCCAACATTTTCTAAACCTTTTATCTTTATATTAAGGGAAACCGTATAATCAGGATTTATAACAAAATCTTTTTCTACATAAACATTTCCTTTTCTTAAAATGAATTTATAATGATTTCCATTCTTTTCTAAAGAATATTTAGAAAAATTTAGTAAAGCTGTTATCTCAGGATTTGTAGTTATTATTTCAGTAGGAAATATTCGATTTTTTTTCGCAAATTGACTAATAATATCGATATTATACCTATTTACATAAATAGAAACTATTCTTCCACCAATTTTTGAAATCTCTATATAACCGTAATCAGTTATGATTTTTTCTGTTTCTTTAAGATTATCGGCAGATATTCTTCTTGACCCTAAAAGAAGGTCATAATTTCCTGAGACATAAGAGATATTGGTTTTTGTGTTATAGGTGTTATTTTCTTTCTTTGGAGATGAAAATGATGTTTGTTGATTTTCTTTTGTTTCTATATTAGATATATTTTTTTGATGAGGAACTTCTGTTGGAGTTTTTTTAGGAAATAAGTAAGATTGTATTGCTGTAAAAGCTATTAAAAGAATTGCAACTACAAGGAAAAAAATAAATATACGCTTATTCATGTCTTGCTGGTCATTCATCATCTTTCTTTAACTCCTTTATGGATAATCTATTCCACCTTTTGAAAAAGGATTACATCTTAAAATTCGCCATATGCTTTTTAATAAGCCTTTAAAAATTCCATATTTTTCTATAGCTTGAATAGAATATTCAGAGCAACTTGGATAAAATCTACAACTTGAAGAACCTTTTAAAGGAGATATTGTTTTTCTATAAAATTTAATCAGATTTATTAAAAATTTTTTCATCCTTTTCTCTAAGAGTTTTTAGAAAAGTTTCTATATCTTTTAGGACATCTTGAAGTTTACTGTTTAAAATAAACTTTCTACCTATAAAAACAATATCAAAAGATAAATTTTCAAAAAATTGATACTCTTTTCTTATAGCTTCTTTTAAAAGCCTTTTTGCTCTGTTCCTTTCCACCGCTTTTTTAGAAAGCTTTTTTGATACTATAAAAGCAAATCTGGGAAACCCCAGATTATTTCCTTTAAATATAGCTATAAAAGTTTTTGTTTTTACTTTAGGTAAAGGTTGAGAAAGTATATTTTTTATCTCTTTTCCTTTTAATGTTTCCATTAAGTAACTGCTAATCTTTTTCTTCCCTTTCTTCTTCTTCTTGCTAAAATACGTCTTCCTGCTTTTGTTCTTTTTCTAGCTAAAAAACCTGAAGTTCTTTTTCTTTTTTTATTAGATAAACGATTTTTAATAACTTCAGAAGCCATTTATTTCCTCCTTCTTTAGTTGTTAAAAACAAAAAAGAGCGCACAGATATATTGTACGCTCTTTGAAAATTTATTCAAAGTATTAAGTTTTATGTTAGAAACCTGCTTTTCCGTCGAAAATTCCAGTAAAGAGGAAGATAATTGCAATTAATAATGCATAGAGAACAAATGTTTCTATAAGAGCCATACCAATAAACATAGTTGTTAAGAGTTTTCCACCCATATTAGGGTTTCTTGCCATTCCTTCTAACACTCCTCTAATAGCATTACCAAGACCTGCAGCACCACCACCAGCAGCAGCACCTATAGCAACACCAGCACCTATAGCCATTGCTCCATAAAATATAGCTCTAGCCATTGCATCTGCTTTTTCTCCACCTTCACCTGCAAAAGCTGCTGAAACTGCACCAGCTACTAAGAGTAATACCGCAAAAGCTGTTGAGAATTTTCTCATTACTGTAAAAACCTCCTTCATTATTTTATTACCAATATTTGACTTTCTATTTTTGGAATGTCTCTTTCATAGTCTATTGAAATAACTGTTAAATCTGGCTTCACTTCAGACACAACAACAGGTAATCTTTCTATAGTTTTGCCTTTAGCCTCTATATAAAACTCATAATTATTGAAATCTTTTAATAAAGATTTTAATTTTTGTTTAACACTTTCTTCTGCTTTCTCTCTCAAATCTGGGGAAGCAGGCATCCCAAAAGAAGCACTTGTTTTAATCATTGTATAAACATCTTCTAATTCATGGAATATAACCAGTTTAGCATTATATTTTTGGGATATGTCAACAGCCCATTCTAGAGCTTTTATAGAAAGAGGAGTAAAATCAACACAAACTAAAATTTTTTCTATTTTTACCATACTTTCATCTCCTTAATGAGCTTCATCAACTAGTGCACCAGCTATATAAACAGTCGTTAATATCATAAATACGTATGTTTGTAAAAATACAGCAATTAAGTGAATAAGCATTACTGGTAATGGAACAAGTAAAGGAACTAAAAGAATAAGAACAATAGTAATAAGTTCTCCACCTGTCATATTAGCAAATAAACGTAAAGCAAGAGTAACAGGTCTACTTAAATGAGATAGAATTTCAATTATGAAGAATACAGGAGCTGCTGCAGGTATAGGACCTAAAAAATGCTTTATATATGAAAAACCATGTTTTTTTATTCCTACAAAATTATAAACAACAAATACAAGTAAAGCTAAAGCTAAAGTTGTATTTATATTTGCAGTATATGATTCAAGCCCAGGTATCATACCCATAAGGTTTCCAAAGAAAACAAATAGCCCAATTCCAGCTATTAATGGGAAGAATTTTCTTCCTTCTTTTCCCATCTGTTCTTTAATCATATTATCAGTAAATTCTATATACATTTCAAAAATATTTTGAAGAGGAGATGGTATTAAAGAAGGTTTTTTTGCAAGAAATTTAAAAATAAGAGGAACAGTAACTAACGCCAATAAAGCCATTAATACATGTTTAAAATAAAGCCCTTCCAAGACACAGCCTCCGGATAAAGTAGTTTTATTAACACAAACTTTGAATATTATAGCAAAAAAATTTTTTACATGTTAAGTTTCAGCTTTTATAGTATGAGGGTGAGTTTTAAGATTTAATATCTATAAAGTTGAAGGGGTGAAGAAAAAATTTGAATGGCGGAGGGTGAGGGATTCGAACCCCCGGAGGGCTGTTAACCCTCAAGTGATTTCAAATCACCCGCCTTCGTCCGCTCGGCCAACCCT
>JAADDV010000046.1 GCA_013153795.1 Aquificota bacterium
GGCGGATGGGGTGGGATTTGAACCCACGGTGCGGATAAACCGCACACAGCATTTCCAGTGCTGCCCCTTCGGCCGCTCGGGCACCCATCCAGTCTTAACAGACTTATTATTATAAGCCAATATAAAATTTTTTCAAATTTTTATAAGTTGGAAAAACTTTCTTTAGCTCTTTTTACCAATATAACAGACGCCATTATTAAGATAAATAAAAGGATAGAAAAATCATTTTTGTCTTTAGATAATGAACATCCTCCATCTCCACCTTCATTTTCTACTGGAGTATCTTCAGCAGTTTTATCTCTTTTTAAGAAAGCTATGTTTACACGAACTTTTCCAGGTTCATTGTCTACATCATATTCACTATTATCTTCTATTTGCATTTTTATTAAAGATAAAGAGCCATAAGATGTTTTAGAGAATAAGTCATTATCAATTTTATAGCAGGTTTTATCATTATCAAAACATATTGCAGGTTCAACATTTTCGTAAAGAGAAAGTAGCTTAAAAATAAGGTCAATAATAGAAGAATTATTATTTGTTAAGTAAATATATAATGAGAAAGGTTTTTCATAAAAGATATAATTGTCCTGTGGATAATATTCTCCTTCCATTTCTTCTACTCTTATAATTTTGTCATTTTCTATTAAAATTCCTAATGTGCCATTAATATCACGGATAGGATTGTTTAAAGCTGCATAAATATTTAGTCTTCCTTCTGTTAGAACCTTATTTTCTAAAGACGGAAGATAGTCTGTGTTAAGTAAAATAGTAGCTTTTATATCTCTCCAAGTAAGGAAAGAATACATAGATTTAAGTAAACCTACCGCTCCAGAAACAAAAGGAGTAGCCATAGATGTTCCTGTTTCCCAACCATAATTACCAACGGCAGAAAGAATAAATCTATCTACTGTAGTTGCAGTGCTGTAAATATCATCTCCAGGAGCAGCTAAATCAACAGAATACATACCATAGTTTGCATAAAAAGGAAGCTCATCATTTTTATCTACAGCTGTAACACAGATAATACCATCATTATCTAATTTATAATCACATGGGTATACATGTTGACAAAATGTATCTGTTTTACAAACTTCATCATTATTAGTTCCTTCATTTCCTGCAGCTGTAATAAATAAAATTCCTGTATTTACAGCTTCCTGTATTGCTTCTTTTAAAATATCTCCAAGATAAACTCCTGGGGAGGCTGCCCATGAATTATTAGATGCTACTATATTAACTCCTCTTTTCTTGAGGGTGATAATGTAATCTAAACACTCAATTGCTGCTGATAAAACATTAAAACCACTTCCCTCATCATCAAAGATTTTACATGGTAAGAGTTTTACTCTCCAATTAATACCTGCAATACCTAAACCATTATTACCAACAGCTCCAATAATTCCTGCAACATGAGTTCCATGTCCATCATAATCTAAAGGGTCATTATCTTGGTCATGCATATCAAAGCCTATACAATCATCAACATATCCATTTCCATCATCATCAACACCTATTAGACCTGAACATTCAATTTCATTTCTCCATATGTTATCCTTTAAATCAGGATGAGTATAATCTATACCTGTATCTACAACAGCTATGACTATATCTTCTGAACCTACAGTTAAATCCCATGCTTGAAAAGCTTTAACTTTATCCTGACCCCAATAATAGTAATAATCTTTCATATATACAGGGTCATTAGGTATTTTTAAAGGTTTTATTTTTATGTTTGGTTCAACATGTTCTATATTTGGATTTTGCTTAAATTTTTCTATTAATTCTTCTGTTGAATAAACCTTAGATTTAATTAAAAAAATGTTTTTATTTCCATGAGAAAAAATTTTTTTTGTTTCAATAGCTTGCTCATGAATATTTAAAATATGTGTTAAACTTTTTGTAGAAATATTATTTTGTAGATTTTGTTTATTTTTTAATTTAATAATAACCTCCCCGTTAATAAAATCATTTGCAAAAGACTGATAAAAAAGCAAAAACAAAGAAAGAATAATAAACAGCCTTTTCATTTTTCTACACTCCCTCAACAATGTTATTAATACTTATACATTAATATAATAAAAATTTACAACTTTATTAATAAATAAACATTTTTTAATTTTTCAACTGAGTTATTCCTTCATAAGTATATGTAATTGCTGAAATTATTGTGAAAAAAGTTGTTATATAAATAAGATACATTATTAATGTTTCCGGTATGTTAACGATATTTGCTAATAAAACAAAAACAACAGTTAGTATTTGAAAAAAAGTTGTCATTTTTCCAAATATTGAAGGTTTTACATCTAAATGTCCCTTTATTAGATAAATAATCGCTGCACCAACAAGAATATATACATCTCTACTAATAACTAAAACAACAAACCAAAAAGGAAATTTGACATTTAAATCTGAATTATAAATAAAAATGAAACTACTTATAAGTAAAGCTTTATCAGCAATCGGGTCTAAAATTTTTCCTAAAGTTGTCACTTGATTAAATTTTCGAGCTACGTATCCATCTAAGGCATCTGTAATTCCTGCTAAAGTAAAGACTGCTAAGGCACATAGAGGTTTATTGTAACCTAGACAAATGATAAAAATAGGAACTAAAAATATTCTTAAGATTGTTAGTTGATTAGCTAGACCCATTCCGTGCCTTTTGGATAATTTTTGTTGTAGAGATATCGTATATAAAATCGATAGTCTTAACCTCTCCTCCGTAAGATTGAACAAAATCAGCTCCAACGATATTTTCTATCTTCCAATCTCCTCCTTTAACTAAAACATCTGGCTTTATTTCTTTTATAAGTCTTTCTGGTGTGTCTTCATCAAAAATAACAACAAGGTCTACAGCTTTTAAAGCTTCTAAAACTCTTTTTCTATGTTCTTGAATATTAACAGGACGGTCATTTCCTTTCAGTCTTTTTACAGATTCATCACTATTTAAACCAACTATTAAAACATCCCCAAGAGCTTTTGCTTTTTCTAAATAATCTACATGTCCAGCATGAAGAATATCAAAACAGCCATTTGTAAAGACTATTTTTTTACCTTCTTTTTTCCATTGATTTATTTTGTTTAGATAATCCATATTTTCCCCTCTCTACAGGTAGTAGTATTAAGTAGCCAAGAATAAATACAGGAAACATAACTATTAAATACAGTAAATTTTTGTAAATTATGGATAAAACAAAACCTATAATTAGAGGTATTTGCCCCAAAAAAAGTAGCAGAATATAGTTTTTTAAATTATTTTCCAATTTTTTTAGAAAAAAAAGTATAGCTGGAATAATAGCTCCTATTATCATTGGAATTTGTTGATAAATGTTTAAAGAAAAAGGCTGTGTTTTGTCTAAAAGAAGTATAGCAAGACCAAAATACACAAATGAAAAAAATAAAAAGCCAAAATAATACTGCCGTTTTTTTATTAGAATTTCATCCATTTTTTTCTAAACTTTCCTTTGTTTTTTCCATTTCTTGAACAATTTTTTCAAATTCCTTTAATAAATGTTTTGCTGCATCTGTTAGTCTAGAACTACCTCCTGTAGCTCCTCCTTTTCTTGTTTCTACAAGTTTTTTGCCAATTCTTTTTTCCATTGTTTTTATATATTGCCATGCCTTTTTATAAGAAAGTCCTAATTCTCTAGCAGCTGCTGCAATAGAACCTTGTTTTTCTATTTCTCTAAGGAGTTTATCTCTACCCATTCCCATAACAATATCTCCATCTTTTTCCAGCCAAACTTTATACTTTATTTCATATTTCATTACATTTACCCCATATACCAGGCTTTTATCTGCTCTCCAAAGAAAATATAAACTGTAGCTCCCAAAGCTAGAAAAGGTCCAAAAGGTATTTCAAACTGTCCTTTATTTGAAGCTTTTGAAATATAAGCAGCAGCTATTCCAAAGATTGCTCCTACTAAAGAAGCAAAAAATATAGTAAAAAGACTACCAAACCAACCAACATAGGTTCCAACAAAAGCCATCATTTTGACATCCCCAAATCCTAAGCCTTCAATACCCCGTGTTTTTTCATAAAAGTAAGCTATCCCCCACAGTATTCCAGCTCCAACTAGCGACCCTAAAAGAGCATCAAAAACTGTAAAATCTTTTCTGAAAAATGAAAAAGTAAGACCTAAAATAAATCCTATTAAATTAAGTTCATCTGGTATGATTTTAAAATCAATATCAATGAAAGTTATGGCAATAAGGATAGACAAAAAAGCAAAAATAAAAAAATATTCTATAGAAATACCAGTTTTCCATAGAGATAAAACAGAAGCAATACCTGTTAACAATTCAACAAAGGGATATCTTTTAGAAATAGGAGACTGACAGTATCGGCACTTTCCCTTTAAAAAAATATAGGAAATAATAGGAATATTATCATGCCATTTTATCTGATTTCCACAATTAGGACAAAAAGAAAAAGCAGGTTTTAAAATAGACCCTTTTCTTGGAAGACGGTATATAACAACATTTAAAAAACTTCCTATAATTATTCCAAATAAAAAAGCTATAAAATATAAAAAAATATTCTCTTCCATTAAACTTCTTCACTTTTTGAGTTTTCTTCTTTTAAAGCTTCAGCTTCTACTTCTTTTTTTAATTTTTTTGCAATATTAACAAGAAAAACCACTTGAAATAAAGTAAAACCAATCAAAACAGATATAATCCCACCTATTCCAGCCAAAAAACCTCCTATTAATACGGCTCCAACAGGAATTGGAAGCCTTATTATCATACTTAACAAAATTTTATTTTTTTCAGTCCCATAAATATTTATACTTTTCCATAAATGAGAAAAATAAAAAAAACCGGCAATAACTCCAAGAATAAACAAGGGGAAATATAAAAGAATTTTCATTTGTTTCCTCTAAGAAAGTTTTAGATGTAAAAATTCTAACATAACTAAGATAACTCTTGTAATATCTATTTTTGACAGTAGTCAATGTCTTTATCTTTTATCTTAAAGATAATCTTTCTTATATAAAGTGAAAGAGGAAAAAATGTATGAAATAGCTAAGCTTTTACATTTACTAGGAGCGGTTGTCTTTGGAGGAGTTTTATTTGTAGAGGTGATATTATTTCCAGCAATAAAGGAAGAATTTGGAGAAGAAACATATAAAAAATTTGAAAGAACAATTATAGGAAAGAGAGGAATAAAAATAGTTCCTTTATTTGTTCTTATGCTTTATGGAAGTGGCTTTTATATGTTTCATTTTCATATAAAAAATCTTGATTTAACTACAACTTTTTCAAAAATTCTTTTATTAAAAGTCTTCCTT
>JAADDV010000197.1 GCA_013153795.1 Aquificota bacterium
CCCTCTTTTCAACCCCCAACCTCTTTAGGTAAAAGAGGTAGTAAAGGAGCTGCCACCTTGCCGCCTCTTTGAGCTTGTCTGAATACTTAACCTCCCCAACCTCCTGAGAGCTAACGAGGTCAATGGCTATAAGGTTGTCTATTAAAACGCTTTTCCTGTGCCTTTTGTAGGAGCTCTCGTGAAGAAGCTTTCCTAAAGAGACCCTTTCAGAGCTCCCCTCAAGGCCAATCCCCCTACTAAAGAGCCACAGCTTCCTCTTGCAGACAAAGTAGTAATTTACCTTCGTTCCCGTCGTTTTCAATTTATCAAAGTCATCTTCTGTAAACATAACTACGCAAATAGAGCATCGTTATAGTTCTTTTTGAACTTTTTAAGCTCTTCCCTATTTGGCTCAAGCCCAAGCTCTTCTGAATACTTAAAACATTTCCCTAAAACGTACAAATTCAAATTAAAATCAAGTAGTTCACATACCTCCTCATTTAGGATTAACCTCCCCTTATCATCCAGAACCCAATATAAAGGAACAGGAACCTTAAAGTTATTTATATTTTTAAGAATATCCACTCTCTTTAATCTCCTTTCTCTCTTATCTTCTATAGAAGAAACTTCCCTTAGCTCATCTAAAAGCTTTTTAACTTTGTCTTTACATTCCCTAGGAATAGCCTCAAAGGTAATGGTATCTCTAAACAAATGTTGTGCTTCAGACTTTAACAAATAATTCCAACCTGAATTAAAAATTCTTTCAACCTCATCCCACTTTGATAAATATTTAGCTCCTAAGGACTTTAAAAGTTCTCTGGAATAAAGAGTTTCTACAATTTTCCTCTTAGCCATTGATAAAAGATACCCATCTACATCCAAGTGCTCTCTAATTAATTCTATACTCTTCTCTCTAAGAACCTTTTCATAAATCAAGGTATTTCTGCCCTCGTCTACCTTTTTACATATGTAAACATTAGGTTTCCCTTTATAATCTTCTTGTCTGTGCCTCCATACTCTACCCATCCTTTGTATTAAACTATCAGCCGTAGCGGCTTCGGTAAACAGAACGTCAAAGTCTATGTTAAGAGAAACCTCAACAAGCTGAGTAGTAACCCATATTACCCCTTTTTCCTTAGGGTGTTTCCCTGTAGAGTCCCCATCAATTTTAATTTCAGTTTCCCTTTTACTTCTGTGCTCCCATATAAAACGGGAATGTAAAAGCTTCACCTTTTCTCTCAAGTATTTTTCTTTCAATTCCTTATAAACTTCCTGCGCAGTCGTAACCGTATTTACAATTACAAGAACGTTTTTTCCACTCTTAGCCTGTGCAACTATTTCTTCCAAAACAGAATTAATTTCCAACTCATAAAACGCAACTTTGTGCCTTTTGGTTGCATCAATCGTTTCAGGAGCATCTACCTTTACAGTAAAACCGAGCTTTTCAAATTCTTGCCTCACAATTTCAGGTAAGGTTGCCGTAATTATTAAATACCTTGCCCCCAACTTTACAGTCTCTTTCACCTGGCTCAATATCGGAACTATCTGCGCTGGGTCAAAACCTTGAATTTCGTCTATAACTACATCAGAATAAGATAATGTAGCGTATATTTTTTCGTAGGTAGGATACTTAAAAACCGCTGTAAACAGCTGGTCTGCCGTGGAAACGGTAACAGGTTTAGCCAAGTTTTTGGTATTATCGTAATCTCTTAAAACCGTATAATCCTCTTTCTTTGCGCCTTCAAGGAGATAAAGCAGGCTCGTTGAGTGAAGCAAACCGACTCTGTTCTTGCCAAAAATCTGGCCTAAAGTATCATACATGGCGTTGGTAGACGCTCTATTTGGAAGAACGTAGAACATCTTTCTCTTTGCCCATAGAACCGCAAGTCCCGTCTTTCCAAGCCCAGTATCGGCAACTAAAACCAGATTATCGTAGTCTTTAAACTTTTCTTGAAAAGGTCTAAGACGAGGTTCTTTATACTCTTTTTTTGCCTTTAAATAGTCCTTAAAAATGCCTTCTCTATTACCAACAATCGGTTCTTCCTCTACTACAAGCTCCTCACCTGAAGCTGCATGGTCAACCCTTATTAAGAGCCCAGCAACCTTTATTAAAGTTTTCAAAAAGCTAACATCTTTTTCATTTTCAAACTTCTTATTAAGAATACTAACATTTGCAATTTCATCAATAATGTCCTCAAGAATTCCTTCGTAAAATTCCCGCGTCTCCTCTGAGAGTCTTAATTCTTTACCCTCAAAAAGATGACCGAAAAATTCAGCGATATTACTTTCAATACACTCCAAAAGATTATATATGCCATATTTATCACTTAAATATTCATCCCTACCTCTCGCATGATGATTAACGACTGAATATACAACTATTGTCAAATCCTCTTTTGAAAACCTATTCCCCAAGTCTCTCATAAAAAGAGGGGATAAAAATTGATGAGGAACCTTGTCGCCTTTTCTCTTCCGATGCTTTGAACATTCGCAGTTAACTGGTTTTAGAGCTTTACTAATAGGAAGCTTGCATTGAAATAGCTTGTTTAACTTTCCATAATCGTGATACTTTATTGCAACCTTTAAAAGTTCTTTCTCTTTGTTGGTTAAAACAGATGGATACTGTTGAACGAAAAGGCTAAATTGTTCCAATAAATCTTGAATGTGTTTTTCTATAGTAGTTTTTCCGTCACTTTTAGCAAAATGGGTTTTAAGGTGCTTGGTTAAATCCATTCCAATACATGCTCCTTTCCTATCCAATCTATTAGATATTCACCATCTGAAATTACAGAACACTCTCCCTCTATTAGCTTAGAAAACGAGGGAAACCTTAACGAGGTACTGGTATACATCAAATTAACAAAGACGTACTCTACAATTTTGCCATTTTCCAATCTACTATCCAAAGGAACCCTAAACACACTACTCCTATTACCTTCACAAAGAGGTTGATAGGCCTCCCCTAACATCTGATAAATTTTCCTATCTGCGTTCTCTTCAAACAACTCCTCCAAACTTAACTTCCAAGGCTTCCAAATTTTAGTAGTTCTGTTTAATTTCGTTCTGATTTTGTCAAATTGCCCTTTATTTAGCTTCTCTTCAGCTAAATTAGTCTTTACTTCAATATCTATGACTAAGTCCTCCCGTCTGCCTAACCTTAAAATTCGGTTGGTATTCTCTATTCCTCTTACAATTTCCTCCTCATACGGCGACTTTACATGAACTACCCATTCACATTGATGAAACTTTTGAATAGGAATTACATTGGTAGTGGTTTCTCTCGTCTTTATTTCTATAAGCCTTTCCTTTTCAAAGGACACAGCTTTAAAATAACCCTGAATAGATAAGTAAGTATTCGTAGGATTTATACTTTTGTAGTCCGTTACTGCTCTAAGAAAGCCGTAAATAGTAGAAGGGGGCGGGAGCGGATAGCTAAGGCAAGGGCTCCCTATCGTTGGAATTCTAAAGTGAGCAGTTTCTTGGCGTATGTGTAATCTAATCACCTTTGGTTTCTCCAAAGATTTGCTTTATTAATTCGTCAACTGCTTGAGCATAATCAAGGTAAGTCGCTGTTTTTATGTCCTTTCCTTCCCTTTGAGCAAAGTCCCGTAACTCTTGGGATAGAGAAACAAAATCGTCCTCACTTAAATAACCGTTCTGATTGATTTTTTTCCTTACAAAAGCTTTAATCAAGTAAAGATACTTTGGAGCTATGTAGTCTAACGAAAAAGCAGCAAAGAACGGACTTAAGTTTCTATCAGAACCCTCTATCCTACGGACGAGCTCTCCCATTCCCAGTAGTAAATCCCTCAATCTTCTTTCTCTTTCCTCTTTTTTAAGAACTATTTTTGTTGTTTTTGTCTTCTCACAGTATTCTATAGTATCAACAATCTCCGCCCATTGACTAAGCTGCTCTTTAGTCAATTCAAGCCTCCTCTTCTTGTTAATCGGCTTAGGAATGACCTCATATATTTTTCTTATCTTTTCCTCCAAAGAGTCGTCTTCCTTTATCTTCACATCTAACCCTTCTATCTCCTGAATACCAACTCTCTCAATCTCTATCCCAAACGGCATTATATAAATGCCGTAGAAATTCTCCCTGTTTACGAGTTCAGAACTATCCTCTCCATAAAACTTTGATAAGGCCATATTGGTCATAAGCTCCATGTCACCGCAGTAGTTGTTAATTGATATACCATTATCCACCAAAAAAGGGGCTTCTCTTTTATATTCTATTGACTTAGACTTCTTTGACTTCTTTGCCGCAATCATTGTCCCGCCAAAGTCAAACTCCTCACTATCAATTATTGTTCCTGTCCTTTGGATTATTCCCCCTTCATTAGTAACAAAAGGCTCGCTCCATCCCTTGTTTTGTTGAAGAGCTCTCCAAAGTGCCCTTTTGTAGGAAACGGGGGAGAAATAGACTTTCATACCTTCAGGAGTTGTAACCTTCTTTACAGTAGCAAGATGACCTATCCCACCTCCCCTGTTTACTACTCCAGTCTCAATTAAGAACACGCCCGTTAACTTTGCCATAGCACCCTCCTTAAAAGTTAAAGTTCAGCTACTTCTCGGTTTTGTTGCTGTTCCTTTTCTTTATCAGGTTCTCTGCCTTTCTGTGAACCGGAACCTTCCGCCATAACGGAAAGGGCAATAACCGTAGCTATTTCTCTGTAGTTAGTTTTGTTAATAATTGAAAGTAAATCAGCATCAATAGACACACCATAACTAATCATCACCCTCGTCAAAGTTTCTGTAAAATATTCAAAACTCCCCTTAGAAGCCTCTAAAAACGAACTGGCTACAGAAATTAATTTGTTGTTAAAAGTATTTTGACTTACCTTTCCCTCTTTCGCTAAATTGGCATAAATTTTCTTTCTTAATCTTTGCCCGTAATCTTTAAAAGCTTCCAAGTATTCCATATCCAACCCCTCCTCAAGTTTAAAATGTATTTTTAAAATCTCCAGTAGAACCCAAGGATAAAAGCCCTCTACAAATGGTTCATTATCCTTTCTCCTTCTGTAAAGTTCGGCTATGAGGCTTAACCTTGAAAACTTTTGAACCAAATGGAATAACCTTTGATTGTGGATTAAGAACATTATTAACTCCTTTGAAAGGCTAATGTACTCTTTTCCTTTTTTTGCTTTAACGCTTCCCCAAAGCCTACCTGAATATTTCGTATATAAATTATTAAGTTCATTTTTGATATAACTAATCTTCCTTCTCAGTTCATTAGTTAAAAAATAAATTTCCAAGCGCGGATTTTGAGGATCGTTTAGAATCTCCACTATCTGCAAATCGTTAACA
>JAADDV010000079.1 GCA_013153795.1 Aquificota bacterium
TTAAAATGTTAATTTTTGTTTAGTATAAATCTAAAAAAAGTTTTAAACCAATTCTTATTATTTATCCTTTTTCTTTATTAAAGAATTCTTTGGTTTTAAAATTTTGCCTATCTAGGTTTATTATTAGATTATTAAGCTTTAATAGATAAAAAAAAGAAGGAGGATGTGTTATGAAAGTTTATTTACAACACTAGGAGGCAATATGTATGTTATTCTTTTCATTCTTAAACCTTTAGATTTTATTTAGATAATTTTCGCATGTTAAAAACAAAATTTAGGATATCATATTATCACCAATAAGAAAATTTTTCAAAATATTTTTGAATGTTTTCAAAAGTTAGTGGTAGGACAAAAACTGCTCAAAATTAACTTTTTGCTTTAAAACACAAAGATTATCATTTTGTATAAAACTTCATTTAGTTAAGTAGTCTTAGCCGTTCAATTTTATGAATACTTATCAGACGAAAGGCAAGTCCTACATCTACAGCTTCATAGACATTATTTACAATACTCTTAAAAGAAAAATAAATCCTAAACTAATTAATTTCTAAAGTAGGTAAAAGCAAGAAATGTTTTGTATTTGAACTAATGTTTTTATCCTAGTCGCAATACCTTCAAAAATTGGAATGAATCCCAAGCTAACGGTAAAGACTAAGTTTGCAAAAGCATTAAAACATTGAATTTCAACATAAAAGCTTTACTTGGTTAAAGATTCAGACCAATTCCTAAAGCGGGTAAGAACAAGTCATTACCAACAAAGTGAAATAGACAGATTAATACTAGATGTGTCGCAATACCCTCAAGTAGGCGGGTAAGAGCAAGAGCCTGTATTTAATATGTTCAGCGAGCACTTTGCAAATGCAATCAATTTGCAATAACCTTTCACATCTTCTTCTAAAGCTTGATTATCAAGCATTTCCCAATTTTCGATATGCATCCCAAACCATATCGCTTTATTATTATCTTATAATTTGAATTTTCTTCACTTTTCAATAACTTATAAAAATCTGAGTCTACTTTTATCAAAAATTTTGAGAAAAATTAAATATGATTTAAATCATATTTTCTAAATTTTTAAAAATGCTCGCTTTTTCCTTATTCTCTTTTCAAGAATCCATATACAAACTGTGAAACTATTTTACATTATTATGTCAGCTCTTTAAATTTTTTTCGTTTATAAACTTATAATCCTAATCTTCTTAATCTTCTAGCAGCATCACGCTCCCAACCTCTTCTACCATCTGTAAGTTTTAAAGCTTGCCTGTAATACATAGCTGCTTCTTTATATTTTCCAAGGGCTTCATAAATTCTACCAAGATAATAATAAGTATCAGGAAAAGAAGGTATTAATTCTTTTGCTCTTTCTAAGTATTTAACACTTTCTTCATAATTTCTTAGTTCAAAAAGGGCATATCCAGCAATAAAATGAGGAGAAAAATATAAATCGTCTAATTTAGCTGCTTTTATAGCATCTTCTGCTGCTTTTCTAAACTCTTTTTTTTCTACATAAATAGAAGCTCTAGCTGTTAAAGATGCATTATTATTTGGGTAAAGTCTTATAGATTCAGTTAATAGGTCAAAAGCTTCATATAAGTTTGGTTTTTTCTGAGAAAGAATTTTTATTGCTTTATCATATAAATCATATGATTTTTTTGTTGCTAAAAGTTTTCTTTTTATTTCTTGAAATCTAGGTGTATCTACTATCAAAGGTTTAGTTAAATCATATTTTGATATTAATTCTTGAACATATTTATATCTAGTTTTTGGTAGAGGGTGTGTTAATAACCATTCAGGAGCTTCTGTTTTTTGGAGGCTTTCAAATATTTTAAATGTATCTAAAAGTCCTCTAGGGTCATATCCAGCTTCATAAGCGAATCTAATTCCTAAAATATCAGCTTCTTTTTCATGGTCTCTACTCCACTTTAAAGACAAAAGTTGGGCTCCTATTTTACTGAATTGAAGCAGTAAATCAGCATATCTTGTTTGAGATATAAAAATAGCAGCAATATTATATAAAAAAGAAAGGCCATACATTTTTTCTAAGAATCTTGCATGATGTCTTGCATTTACGTGGCCTAATTCGTGAGCTATAACCCCAGCTAATTCGTTTTCTTTATTTAAAGCAAGTATTAAACCTCTATTTACAAAAATAAATCCTCCAGGTAAAGCAAAAGCATTTATTGCACTGGTATTTACAACATAAAATTGATAATCAAGTTTTCTCGGAACAACCTTAGCTATTCTTTCTCCTATTTGACTAACATATTCTTGCACTTCTTTATCTGGATATCTTCCATGGTTTTGTTCAATAGCTAAGGGAACATACATTTTCCCTATTTTTATTTCTTTTTCAGGAGGTAAGAGAGTATAAACTTTTTTACCTGTTAATGGGTCATATGTAGAGGCACAAGAAATAAAAAATAAAGGAATAATTAGCAAAAGAATTATTCTCTTGATTTTCAAAGTGTCCTCCCTAGAAGTCTTTTTAGAAAAAGATAAATCAAAAAGAAAAAGAAAGCAAAGCTTGAAAAAGCTTTACATATATTTTTTTAAAACTTCTGGGATATCAAATGTTCCATCTGGTTTCTGATAGTTTTCCATGATGGCTAAAAGGGTTCTACCAACGGCTAAACCTGAACCGTTAAGGGTATGAACAAAGTGATTTTTACCATTTTTGTCCTTGTATCTTATTTTTGCTCTTCTTGCTTGAAATGCTTCTGTATTTGAACAGGAAGATATTTCTCTGTATCTGTTTTGGGACGGAATCCAAACTTCTATATCATAAGTTTTTGCTGCTGAAAAGCCTAGGTCTCCTGTGCAAAGCTCAACAACTCTGTAAGGTAATTCTAAAAGCTGTAGAACTTTTTCGGCTTCTTGAACAAGTTTTTCCAGTTCTTTATAAGAATCTTCAGGTTTTACGATTTTTACAAGTTCAACTTTATCAAACTGGTGCTGTCTGAGGATTCCCCTTACATCTTTTCCGTGAGAACCTGCTTCCCTTCTAAAACAAGGAGTGTATGCTGTATAATATTTTGGAAGCTCTTCTTCTTTTAAAATCTCTCCTGCATGAAGGTTTGTTAAAGAAACTTCTGCTGTTGGGATAAGATAAAGGTCTTCATCGCAAACTTTATATAAATCTTCTTCAAACTTTGGGAGCTGTCCTGTTCCTGTTAAAATTTCTGGCTTGACTAAGACAGGCGTCCATACTTCTGTATATCTATGCTCTTTTGTGTGCAGGTCAAGCATAAAGTTTATTAGAGCTCTTTCAAGTCTTGCAGCTTCTTTATACATAACAGTAAATCTTGAACCTGCTAGCTTTGCTCCTCTTTCAAAATCTAGTATCCCAAGTTTTTCTCCTATTTCCCAATGGGGAAGAGGCTCAAAATCAAATTTTCTTGGTTCTCCCCATCTTTTTATTTCTACATTATCTTCTTCGTCTTCTCCTATAGGGACACTTTCATGGGGTATATTTGGGATAGAAAGAAGAATATAGTTAAAACGTTTTTCAATGTCTTTTAGGTCTTTTTCAAGCTGCTCTATTTTCTTGTTTTTTGCCTGGACAGCCTCTTTTGTTTTTTCTGCTTCTTCCTTTTTTCCTTCTTTATATAAAAATCCTATCTCTTTTGAAAGTTTATTTTTTTCTGCTTTTAGTTTCTCTACTTCTGCAATGAGTTTTCTTCTCTCTTCATCTACGGCCAAAAGCTCATCAATCATAAAAGCGTATGCTTCATCTCTTGTTTTTAATCTTTCTTTGACATATTCAGGATTTGACCTTATAAGCTTTATGTCTAACATGAAACCTCCTTATTTTGCATATATATCATTTAGTTTTTTTATTATTCTTTCTTTTAATGGAAGTCCTTTAACGGCCTCTTTTGTTAATCTATCTATATCTGTTTTTTTTCTGTAATACTCTTCGTAGTCTATTTTTCCTTCTGTAAACTCATTTTCTATTACCCTTTCTGCAAACTCAAGGTAGTCTATAGCTTTTCTATAATCTCCTTCTTTCATACATTCTTCTGCTGCCTGCTCAAAAACCTTCTCATACTCTTTTCCTATATCCAGGTTATAGTTGATTTTTAAACCTTCTATAAAGTGGTCTGCAGCTTTTTTTATTTCTCCCTTGTCTGCTAGCTGCTTTGCTTTTTTAAAATAAACTTCTGCCATTGTATTGAAAAACTTTTTTTCTTCTGGCATTAATGTAATAGCAGCTTTTAAATCTTCTAAAGCTTCTTTATATTTCTCTAATGCCTCATATGCTTTTGCTCTTGTAAAATATCCATCAACAAGATACTTATTTTCTGATAATGCTTTAGACATTGCATCTATTGCAGCTTCATAATTTCCTGCGTTATATAAAATTTTTCCCAAGTTATAATAGTATTTGTAGTCTTTTTCTGTTGATACTTTATCTAAATATTGAAGGGCTTTTTCATCGTTTCCTCTCATAAGCTCTATCTGAGCAAGATAAGAATAACCTTCTTCAAATTCAGGGTTTATCTCCAGCGCTTTTTTAAAATCCTCTTCCGCTTCTTCCAGTCTATTGAAATAAAGATGAACTTTTCCTCTTTCAAAATATGCTTCCCAATAATCTGGCCTAAGGTTTATAGCTTGAGTAAATTCCGCGATAGCAGTTTCTACAGTTTCATCGTTAAGGTCTACAGCTGCTATTTTTCCTCTCCAAAAATAAATTTCAGGAACATCTGGGTCTAAAAGTAGTGCATCATCAAGAGAAACTATTGCCATTTCATAGTTTTCTCCCTCATAATCCTTTTTTGCTTTTTCAATAAGGTCGTAAACTTCACGATTAGCCATGGTAAAACCCTCCAGTTTTAAAAACTGATATAATTTTACTATCAATTAATTGAAAGTGTCTTGACTGATGAAAAATTTTTTAAAAAAAGCTATTTTTCCTGTTATTATAGGAATTTTATTTTTTTCAACAATTATAGCCTTTATATTTATGCTCTTTTCTTATCACAAATCTTTATTAAAATCTGTTGGTATATATATAAATGATGATTGTAAATTTTCATCTATTAATAAACTAACTTGTTCATATATAGAAGTATCTGATAGAAATAGTTTCTTTTTTAATCTTAAAGATGTTTCTATAGATATAGCATATAAAAAGTTAATAAAAGGTGAAAAAGGATTAAAAATTTATATAGATAAAGTAGATGGGCGGGTAAAACCTAAAAAAGAAGAAAAAAAAGGGAAAAAGCAGATTAATCTTAAACCTGTATTTTATGGGCTAAAT
>JAADDV010000031.1 GCA_013153795.1 Aquificota bacterium
ATAAACTTATTCTGAAAGGAAATGCCCAAATCCCATAACATTTTTAGCAATTCCAGAAAATACAGGATTTATTTTTTATTTTAAAAATAGTGCTGTTTATAACGGTAATTTAAAAGAAGATTTAAAGAATGCATTTGAAACCATTGGAATTGGTGGAAAGACAGCTTTAGGTTATGGAATTTTAGCTTAAAAATCAGTCTTCTGGGAAGATGATTGTTCGAACTCTTCCTTTTTTTCCTTTAACCTCAACACTTCCAGTTTTTAAGTCAATAATAATAATATCCCCTTCTAAGAGATTATTTTTTTGTTGAATTTGGGCATTTCCTTTCAGAATAAGTTTATTATTTTCTAAAATAGCCTCTTGAGCTTTTCCTTTGATGTCTAAGCCTTTTTGAAAAAAAACGCCACCTTTGGCTATTATCTTTTTTATTTTATTTTTTTCCCCAAAGAAGATTAATAGCTCTTCAGATTTTATTTTAATATCACCTCGTTTTATTACTACATTTCCAATATATCTAGCTATATTTTCTTTCTTTCTGAAAATAAGCTTATCTGCTTCAACAACAACTGGGACTGTTTTTTCCTCTTGTTTTGAATAAACAATATCAGTATAAGCAAACAAAAAAATTAATAAAACAATATAAATTCTTTTCATAAAATACCTCTGATTGTAGATTTAACATTTTCAAGTTTTAATTCCTCAGATTTAAAGTTTATTAAAAGATTTTCTCCTTCCGTTAAAAAGTTATTTGAAGAAATAATAACTTTTTCATCTGTTTTTGCAATTTTTTCTTCTAAAAAAATATTTATTTTAGAAGTTGATATAATAAAAGAATTACTGATAAAGTTAACATTTTCTTGTAAAGAAAGTAATTTTTTTTCTTTAAAAAAGATGGCTCTATGGGAATTAATATTCAAAACATCAAAATTATTTCTTATATAAGAAAGAACAAATTCATTAATGTTTATCATTGTGCCTTCATCTACTAAAAGATTTCCTTTTATAATAAATTTATCTTCATTTTTACCTACTATAAGAAAGTCTTCTATTTGAGATTTCCCTAATCTTAAAAGACCTATTTTTGATTTGTAATAACTTTCTTCTATTTGTGAAAATAAAAAAGCACCTATAAATACAAGAATAGAAAAAAAGAAAACTTTTTTTAAAATTTCTTTTTGCTCTTTTCCTTGGCTTTCCTGTAGTCCCATTTTCTACTAAACATCTCCTCAAATATCTGAATATAAATATCTATATCTTCACTTTGGGCTTTGTCTTTTATATACATTGTAGGTCTGTGAAGAAGTTTGTTTATTACTGCTCTCATAGCGAGGTCAATATTTTCTCTTTCTTTTTCATTTAGATAAGGCATTTGACTAAAAAGTTTCTGAAGTTGATATTCTCTAATTTCATCTGCAAAATTTCTTACTTTGGCGATTGTAGGAGATACTTTTAGTTGATTGAGCCATCTTTCAAATTTTGAAACTTCTTCTTCTAAGATAATCTCTGCTGCTGCTGCTGCAACTTTTCTTTCTTGAAGGTTCTTATCAACAACTGTTTTAAGGTCGTCTATATTGTAAAGATATATATTCTCTATCTCATTTACATCATCAGACACATTTCTAGGAACAGATATATCAATAATAAAAATTGGTTCTCCGTGTCTTTCTTTATTTATTTTGAGAAAGTGTTCTTTTCTAAGAATTGGCTCTTTTGCTCCTGTTGAAACTATAATAATGTCTGCTTCTGGCAAAAACTCAAAAAGTTTATTAAAGGATATAGCACTTCCTCCAAACTCTTTTGCAAGCTGGACAGCTTTTTCAAAGGTTCTATTAGAAACGAAAATATGTTTAACCCCTGTTGATGCTAAATGCCTTGCTGCCAGCTCTGCCATTTCTCCAGCACCTAGAAGAAGAACATTTTTATCAGATAAATCTCCAAATATCTTTTTTGCCAGTTCTACAGCAGCATAGCTTATTGAAACAGCTTTTTTTCCAATACCTGTAGACGTTCTGATTTTTTTAGAAACATTTAAAGCTTTATCAAAAAGTTTTGTGAGAATATGCCTTACTGTTTTACTTTCTTTGGCTATAGAGAAGGAGTCTTTAAACTGGCATACAATCTGTGGTTCTCCTATTACCATAGAATCTAAACTTGCTGATACTCTAAAAATATGTTTTATAGCATCTCTTCCTTCATATATAAAAATATGCTTTTTAAGACTTTCTTTATCTATTCCTGATATAGAAGAAAATATACCGAGAATCCATTCTTCAGCTTCTTTTAAGTTTTCTGTAACACCGTAAACCTCAACTCTGTTGCATGTAGAAAGAAGGCATGTTTCATAAACATAAGGATTCTCTGCTAGTTTATTTAAAACATCTTGAAGTTCATCCTCTTTTATAGAGAGTTTTTCTCTGATTTCTACAGGTGCCGTTTTATAATTAAGACCTATTGCAAAAATTTCCATAATATCCTCTTTAAATCTGCAGAGATACTTTAATATAAATACTTTAAAGTATTATAATATGAAATACGTAAAATTTTAGTCAAAATAAACACAAAAAGGGGTTTTTTTTCAATGTTACATCAAAGAGAACAATGGAGCTCTAGAATAGGGCTTATTCTTGCTGTTGCAGGAAATGCAATAGGTCTTGGGAATTTTTTAAGGTTTCCTGTTCAGGCTGCCGATAATGGCGGCGGAGCTTTTATGATTCCTTATATGATTTCCTTTATTCTTCTTGGAATTCCTTTAGTTTGGGTTGAATGGGCTCTAGGTAGGTATGGTGGGGAAAGGGGACATGGGACAGCAGTAGCTGTTTTTGACTATATATGGAAAAAGCCTTTTGCTAAGTATTTAGGTATTTTAGGGGTTATTATTCCCCTTGTTGTGGTTGTCTATTACACATATATAGAAAGCTGGACTCTTATATACTCCTTTTTTAGCCTTTTTGATAAACTTCCTGATACTCCTGTTTCTGCTGGATTAAAAGATTATTTAAAACCTTTTGAAGAGTTTTTAGTTTCTATGATTGGTGCAAATTCGGAAGGAATGTTTCTTAATCCTCCTTTATACACTTACGGGTTTTTCGTTGTAACCCTTCTTTTAAACCTATATATACTCCACAGAGGAGTATCTGCAGGGATTGAAAAAGTCGCAAAATTTGCAATGCCAGCTATTTTTATAATGGCAATAATTCTTCTTGTTAGGGTTTTAACCTTAACATCTCCAGAAGGAAGAAACTTTTTAGATGGGTTTGGTTTCCTGTGGAATCCTGATTTTTCTGCTTTAAAAGAGCCAAAAGTATGGCTTGCAGCAGCAGGTCAGATATTTTTTACTCTTAGTATAGGTTTTGGGGCTATTCTTACATATGCTTCTTATTTAAAACCTAAAAGTGATATTGCTTTAAACGGTCTTGCTTCAGCTTCTGTTAATGAGTTTGCAGAGGTAATTCTTGGTGGGTCTATAGCTATAACTGCCTCTGTTATTTTCTTTGGAGTTGCTGCTACCCAAGAAATTGCCTCAAATGGAGCTTTTAATCTTGGCTTTATGGCTCTTCCTGCTATATTTGCTAATATTCCATATGGACAGTTTTTTGGTTTTATCTGGTTTTTACTTTTATTTTTTGCAGGGATTACTTCTTCTATTGCTTTAATGCAGCCAGCTATAGCTTTTTTAGAAGATGAGCTTGGTTTTTCTAGAGATAAAGCTGTTTTAACTCTTGGTATATTCTTGTTTATCTCAGCCCATATACCTATTTTCCTTAAAGGAGCTTTAGATGAGCTTGATTTTTGGATAGGAACATTTGCTCTTGTTATTTTTGCATTACTGGAAACAATCACATTTGTATGGATTTTAGGAAAGGACAAAGCATGGGAAGAGCTAAATAAGTATGCAGATATTAAAATTCCTAAAGTTTTTTATTACATTCTTACCTATATTGCACCAGCTTTTCTAGTTATTATCCTTGGTTGGTGGATATTTACAGAGCTTCCTTCAAAACTTATTCCTGAACATATAAACGGTTGGATTGCAAGAGGATTTATTCTTTTAACAGCTTTAATAGGTATATATCTTGTAAAAATTGCATGGGAGAAAAGAAATGGAAGGACATCTGCTTAATACACAAGGAGCCATTTTTATGGCGATTTCATGGAGTATTGTTATAGGGCTGAACATATTTTCATTTTACAAAATCCTGTATAATAATAGCAAAAATGACAAACAGGAGGACTAAATGTCTGTAGAAAGAACACTTATGCTCATCAAACCAGATGCTGTTAGAAAAGGAGTAGAAGGAAAAATTATTGCCCATGTCCAAGAAAAAGGATTTAAACTTGTAGCTTTAAAGAAGCTTAAGCTTACAAAAGAACAGGCTAAACAGTTTTATATTGTCCATAAAGATAGACCTTTTTATGATGAACTTTGTGAATTTATGTCTTCTGGACCCATTGTTGCTATGGTTTGGGAAGGAGAAAATGCTATTTCTAGAATAAGAGAAATAATGGGAGCAACAAATCCAGAAGAAGCAGCAGAAGGAACTCTTAGAAAACTATACGGAACAAATGTAGGAGAAAATGCTGTTCATGGTTCTGACTCATCAGAATCAGCAGCAGTTGAAATACCATTTTTCTTCAGCAGGTTAGAAATTGTTGAATAAAAATAAATTCATAGATTTTTTAATATTACTTCTTTTAGGTATCCTCATAGGATTTAATGTTTTTATGACTTTTATACTTACTCCAAAAGTTTTCTCTCATTTTGACCATAGACTTGCAGGGGAGATAACAAATCTCCTCTTTCCTACATATTTTGCTTCAGGATGGATAATAGGAATAGTTATATACACCTTTATTGCTATTCAATCTATTAAAGATAAATTCATTGTCAAAAAATTAAAAGGTTTTATTATAGGACTTACTTTAGTTATTCTTCTTTATATGGCAGAACATAAAACCCTTCTTCCTATAGGTCAACAACTAAATAACCAATATTATGCTCTTTTAGATGAAGGAAAAAAGCAAGAAGCTCAGCTTTTAAAAGAAAAATTCAAAAAAGTCCACATGATTTCAAGTAGTATTAATTTAATAAATCTTTTAATACTGATATATCTTTTTTACAGCTATTTGTCTAAGAGAGAGGAAGAGAAATCTTAAAATTTGCTTTTTCTAGCCGATAACATTTTTATTATTAAAGTATAACTTGTTTATTTGAATTTTT
>JAADDV010000161.1 GCA_013153795.1 Aquificota bacterium
ACGCCCACGCCACGGGGGTTATTGGGTGGAGCTCCTTTGAAGTTTTTGGAATTGAGCCAGACGAGAGGACGGTAATAGTTGGAACTCTGGGAAAAGCCCTTGGAACCTTTGGGGCATTCGTGGCCGGAAGTGGAGTTTTGAGGGAATACTTAATAAACAGGTGCAGGAGCTTTATCTTTACGACGGCACTTCCACCCTCTATTGCGTGTCAAACTTTAAAGAACCTTGAAAAGGTAGAGGAGAGGCAGAAGAAGCTGCTGGAGTTAATTGAGTTTTTTAAAAAGCTAACGGGAATTGAAACCGAAAGCGCAATTTTTCCTTTTGTGGTTGGAGGGGAGAGGGAGGCGGTAGAACTCTCAAAGTACCTCTTCAAAAAGGGCTTCTTCGTTCCTGCAATAAGGCCTCCAACGGTTAAAGAGAGCAGGCTGAGGATAACGATAACCGCCGAACATTCAAAGGAGGAACTTAAAGAACTATGGGAAATGATAAAGAATTTTAAAAAAACAGGAGAGCCGTCCCAAAGAGGATGCCACAGCTGAAAGCTCCTACAGGTTTTAGTCAAGCACAGAGAAAGCCTCGGGCAATAAAGAAGCTGTTTTCTCAAACCCTTAAAAAAAATACTTGATTTGAAGTCATCCTATCTGAGGAAGCTAAGAGAATGATAAAAGCACTCTATAACTGAGGAATAAGCTCAGGAACACTTTGGGCAAAGTAAGAACCAAATTTACCATGGTTAGTGCCGCTAAAAAGTTCATTTATCTTAAGGCTAAGGTGACAATGCTTAATAATAGCTGATCCAAGTAGTAAATAACTCTTTAGAAGCCAGAAAGAGAATTTGAGAAATACTCTTCAGGAAGTACTCCTAATCGTAATTCGAAACATGTTGTATTTTCTTGACATTTTCTCATTATCTGAATGGTGAAAAATACTCGCTTTGATTCCAGGAATTTCTATACCTTTGCTGATTAAAAGAATTTGTAAAATAATGTTGTTTGAAAGCATTCTCGTATTCAAAGAGATTAAAAGCTGTTAAATGTTCTATATTTTCCAATCCAAAAAACTTTTTCATCTCTTCAATACTCATATATACTAAGCTCCTATCATATATTTCAGGATATATACGATCTACCACATAGGCTACAAGAAATTCCGATGCTGTTACAGCTACGATAACTGGTACTGATCCCGGCATAAACGCTAATACAACATAACCGTAAATCATTGCTATTGAATTTTTCATCAAATCTCTTTTTAAGCTTTCCTCAGAAATATATCCCTTACTGAAGGAATAGAAAAGCTTTCCACTATCCAAAATAAACATAGCTATTGGAGCTGCTCCTCCTCCCTTTGAAATAGCCTTTGCAATAATTCCTATTTTTCCATTTTTTAACCTTACCAAAACAGCCTCAGTAACATAGTAGGTAGCCGCCAAAAAAGCACTATCCTTAGCTATGTTAGTAACGCAGCTCATATCACGACTGTTCGCCAAACATGAAACATTACTTAAAACGCCATATGTAAGTCCTACACTTCCAAACTTTAAAGCACTCTTAGCTAAAGTATAGTATTTAATTCCCGCTTTTATTAGCTTGAAATAAGCAATATCTTCCGTAGAAACTCCTGATATCTCTTTATACTCTGCCAATTTCTCTAGAGCTTCTATATACTTCCCTTCTTCTATAAGTTTCTTTACTTCTTCCGCTAAACCTTGCATACCTTTCTTTTCAAGCACAGACTTCTCCAATAGTTTTCCCAAAAATTTAAGCGCCTTTTGTTCATCATTATATGCCAAATAGTAAATAAAGGCGTCTTTTCGTGATATCATACCAACCTCAAACAGTTTTTCTATTATCTTGGAAATATTCCCTTCTTTCACGAGTTTCTCAAGATATTCTACATCCTTTATGTCCAACTTTCTACCAGAACACTCTAAAAATTTTTTCAGTAATTTCAGAAATGTATCAGGATTCTTCTCATGAGCCAACACAGCAAGTCTAAAAAGATTCAACCTACTAACAATTCCGTTCGATAGAGGTAAAAAAATCCCTTCTTTCATAATGTAAACGTATAACTGAGATGCTATATCTATGGAGGATAGTTTTTTCTTCTTTAACTCTCTAAAAAGTTTTCTAAGCTTCCGTGCTTCTTCCTTTTTCCCCAACTTTTCTAAAGCATTAGAAATATCCTCTACTATAGCTTCAATTCTTTTAATCTGTTGTGTTTTCTCAAGCTTCTTTAAGTCTCCCAAAGAAGAGAGCCCTTTACTTGAAAAATAGTAATCACCTAATAAATGGATATCATAAATTATTTTAGCTACTTGTTTCGCTTCCCTTTTTGGAATACGCAGTTCTTTACTTACTAATTCAATTAAACTATTTACCTGCCTTTTCCAAATTTCTCTCACACGTTTATAACATTCTGATTGTGGCTTGTATTCTCCGCAAATTTCTTCTATCGTCTTTTTTGGAATTTTCCCTCCTAATCCCCAATGTCCCCATATCCTATGCCTTCCACCTGAGAATTTTTTTCCTGCAATTTGCTCAATCTCCTCAGGAATTTCATCTATTATTTCTTGAACTTTTTTTGCTATAGGATTATCAGAGTTTATATATATATCAACGTAAGATAGAGCTTGCACATAATCTGCTTTATGCTGTTCCTTTGAAAAAGCCCAAACATCTCTCAAAGAACAGCAAATCAGGAAACCACACATCAACACAAAAACTTTCCTTATAAAGGAAATCATTTAACAAACTCCTCAATACCTTCTATCCAGCACGGTGGTTTAGTGCTCATACGGTTCTCAAATTCTTTCCATATTGACTTTCTCTTATTGCATTCCTCCTTTTCGCATTTCTCATCACACAAGTATTTGCCATCTTTGTAACAAATCAATCTCTTAAACTCGTCCGTTAAATCCTGAAAATAATCAGACACTCTATTAGATACTACTAACTTGTTTTTTATCCAACCAAAAGGAGCAAAACTATAGGCTAAATCCCTAAACACGGAATTACCATAGATTTCACTTTCCTTTTCTTTTTCTAATTTAACCAAGTCAGCCTTATAGTTTAAGAGAATTATCCCTAATGGGAAATCAAATAAAAATATCTTATACGCTCCAGCTAAATCCTTCTTATGGTTTTGTAGCAAAAGATTTACTTCTACCACTTTCCGTAGCAATTGTTTATTTCCAACAATAGACTTACTCTGCATCACATTTTTAAGCGTAGTTAAAGCATATTTATAGTTTCTTATCCATTCGCTGTATATATTGATATTATCTGCAAACAAATGACAGGCAGCTCCACTATCCCTAGGAGCTGGAGGAACAAAATCTATATACTTCTTCCCATTAACGTAAAAGTTGTTTATCAGCTGCTTGTATATTGGTGAATAAAATGAAAGGGAATCTTCAGAATCAAGCAATTTATGGAAAGTCTCAAAATAAATGTATTTTTCAAACCTATCTAACGAAGGAACTAAAGGAGATTCTTCTCTATAGAGCGGAACAAAGGCTAAATTAACCACTAACGACAAAAACTCATCCACATTGCTTTCGTTTATACCTTGATAAGTAATAATTTGACTTATTTTACTTCTATATGTGTTTATCGAAGTCAAATAATCTTTATAGGAATCATAAACTCTAACCTTTATTCCTAATTCCGCCAATCTTTCCTTTAACTTTATAAGATTACTGAGATAATATTCAATTTCCTCTTCAAAGCTTTTAGCACCTTTATGTTTTGCATTATAGAAGTAAATCAACTTCGGTTCTTTACTTAAATCTACATTTTTATAAATCACCCTTATATTTTTGGCTCGACCAACTTCAAAATTAAAAATTTGCAATCTTGTGCTTTCTTCAGAAAGTATATTGGAAGAAAAAGTAAGACTAACACTTTCTTCCCTCGCAGGCATAACAACAAAATAATATATATTTTTAAGTTCATTCCCTTCAAAGTAAAAGTTATACTTATTATAATCATATAAACAGACAGCTTGGTTTCTAAAAGAGGATGCTTTAAACTGATTGTTAACAAAGTCAATCTTTGAACTTTGAAGAGTCTTACTACCTTTGAAGGAAATAAAGCAGTCATCTGAGGAAGTCTTGCTTTCATCCACAAAAACATTATTAATTAGTGTAGTATCCAAAATTCTGTGTGTTTCACCTTCAACAAATCTAATGGCTTCAGATTTAACCTTAAAAATATTCCCCTTTAACTGAACTTCTGAGCCACTTATATAACAGCCTTTAATTGCATTTATTGCGTTATTAATAAAATTAAACTTTTTAACATTCTCGATATCCAAACAATAACCAACATCGTTTCTATCACAAATAAAGTCCAATTCCTTGACAGTAATTCCAGAAAGCCTAAACTTTGGTCTGTAAGCATTTAACCCTGTTGGCTTTACAGAAAAAAGAGGAGTATTCAAATCTTTCTGTATAAGTTCTACTTTTTCTATGGCCCCTTCTTCCTTCTTAATCGTAACATCACCCCTATTCAAAATAAAGTTACCGATATATTTACCAGGTCGCAATAAAATCACATCATATCTTTCATCTTTTAATGCTTCCTGCAGAGCCTGAGTATTATCAACTACAATTGTTTCGGCAAAAGCATCAGCAAAAAGGAGAAAAGACAAGAAAATTACTCTAAAATCCTTCATAGTTTTCTTCCCCCTATTGAATTTCAATCCAATTATAACAACCCCCCATACTTTTCAGCTAACCCAGCAAGTTCACCATTAAAAATAAATATCTGAAAGACGCTTTAAGAAAATGAAAAGGAGGATATAGTTCTTGTACTCTGGAGCACCGACTTTCCCCTTGAGGATACAAGCGCACTTCTTGAGGATACAAGCGCACTTCCACAACCACTACTTAAAAGAATTTATAGTATTTTACCTCCTAAAGTCAAATATCTCAAGGCATTAAACTAATATCTTTTTATTAACACAAACAAAAAAGGCGGGCATAAAGCCCGCCTGAAGAATTTTCTTAAAAACCAAACCTTAAGCCTCTTCGGGCCTCTTGACGTCGTAGAGAATGTCGTCCCAGGGATGCCTGTAAAGGGGCATTGCAAGGCGCTTTTCGTCAAGGACG
>JAADDV010000184.1 GCA_013153795.1 Aquificota bacterium
ATAATTACAGTTAAGATTAATAAGCTCCCAAGAAGAATTAGGTCTAAATTTTCATTTACAAACTTTCCAAAATCTAAGGTTATTTTTGATATAGATGGAAGCTTTTCCAGCTCCTTTTCAGTAAAAATCTCCGAAAATTTAGGAAGGACAAAGCCAGATACAAAAAAGACTGTAAGTATAGCTACTATAAGTAAAAAGATAGGGTAAGCTACAGCTGATTTTATTTCCTTTTTTAGATTTTCTTTAAACTTTAAATCTTCTAAAATGTCTGAAAAAGCCGAATGAAGATTTCCTATTTCTTCCCCAACAGAAATGATGTTTATATAAAATTCAGGTATTTGAAACTCTTTTTCTTGACCAGTTTCTTTTAAGGCCATAGAAAGGGTTTTACCTTCTTTTAACTTCCTTAAAACTGTTTCCCAAAATTCTGCTACAGAAACCTTTGAAGAGTTTTTTATAAGAATTGATATAGCTTTGTCTAACTGAACTCCAGAAGAAATAAGATAATCTAACTCCTCTATAGTTTCTGAAAAATCTTCATTAGTAAACTTACCTTTTTTCTGTTTCTTTTCTTCCTGCTTTATATTTGTTAATAAGATACCTTCTCTTTTAAGTTCTTTTACAAGTTCCTCATATGTTCCAAAAAACTTACCTGTTACTTTTTCTCCTGTTTTTGTAACCCCCTCGTATATAAAAAGGCTCATGATGCAACCCTTATAACTTCTTCTATTGATGTTTTTCCTTCAAGAACTTTTAATACTCCATCTGTAAACATTGAACGATATCCAAGTTCCTCTATACGGTTAAAGTTTTTCTCTCTGTCAAACCTTTTTATAACCTCTTCATCAAAAGGAACAATTTCTGCAATAATGGTTCTTCCTTTATATCCTGTATAGTTACAGTGTTTACATCCTTCTGCTTTCTTAGGGGCATAGGTTACAAAAGGATATTTTTCTAAAAGTTCTTCCACTTTATAAGCTTTTTTAAATTCTTCAGGTAAAGAAACAGGCTGACTACAATAAGGACATAAAGTTCTAACAAGTCTCTGAGCCATTAAGCCAATAATAGAGGCTTTCAGGAGGAAAAACTCAACTCCCATATCAAGAAGTCTTGATATAGAAGCTAAAGCACTGTTTGTGTGAAGAGTAGATAAAACTAAGTGACCTGTTAAAGATGCCTGAATAGCAATCTCTGCAGTTTCTAGGTCTCTTATCTCCCCAACCATTATAATATCAGGGTCTTGTCTTAAAATGCTTCTTAAAGCGTTTGCGAATGTGTAGCCTATATCTGGTTTTACATTTATCTGGTTTATTCCTTTAAACTCATATTCTACAGGATCTTCAACAGTTATTATCTTTACATCATCTGAGTTTAACTCTGAAAGAATAGAATAAAGGGTAGTTGTTTTACCAGAACCTGTAGGTCCTGTTGTTAGGAATATACCGTTAGGTTTTCTGACAATCTGCCTTATTAAATTTATATGATCTTCATAAAAACCAAGACTTTCTAAAGAATAATCTATATTTTCTTTTCCTAAAAGTCTTAAAACAAAACTTTCCCCAAACTGGGTTGGAACAGATGAAGCTCTTATATCTATCTCTTTTCCTGCAACCTTTACAGATATTCTACCATCTTGAGGCAGTCTGTTTTCTGCTATATTCATTCCTGATATAAGTTTTAGTCTTGTTATAACAGCCAGCTTCATATCCTGTGGTATTGTTTCAACCGTGTGAAGAATACCATCTACTCTAAAACGAACCTTCATAACATTTTTCAGTGCTTCGAAATGAATATCTGATGCATTTTCCTCAACTGCTTTTGAAAGAAGATTATTTACGAGCTTTATCACAGGTGCTTCTGAAGCAATTTCTTTAAGTTTGTCTATTTCTTCATCTATATCCAGAAGATTATCTTTTTCTGCTAATACATCTTCTAAATCTAGAAAAACAGCAAGCTGTTTAAGATTTTCCTCTTTTGAAAGGTAAACCTTTACTTGTTTTCCTGTTGTGTTTTCTATTAAGGAAAAAGCTTCAAGATTTAGAGGATTATTTGTAACTATATGGATAAAATCCTCGTCTTCTTTAAATGGATATATGTTGTTTTCTTTAAGTATTTTGTGGTCTACTCCTATATCTATAACTGTATATCCTTCTACTGATGGAATATACTCAAGTCCTAGCTGTTTTGCTAGAGCCTTTAGGAGTTTTTCTTCTGTAATAACTCCCATATTAAGAAGGATAGTTCCCAGCTTTCCTCCATAGTTTTTCTGAACTTCAAGAGCTTTTTCTATATCTTCTTTTGAGCAATACCCTTCTTCTAAAAAAATCTCCCCTATAAGCTTTTCTTCTATCTCAGTCTTAGTCCCAGACTGAGATGTCTGCATTTTCTCCTGTTCCACCTTCCTTACCATCCGCTCCCAATGATTTTAATTCAAAAGGTTTTCCATTATCCCCCGGTGATTTATAAACATATGGGTTTCCCCAAGGGTCAGCTTTAACAGGTTTAGGAAGATACGGTCCATCCCACCCCTTTATATTCCCAGGGTCTTCCCATAAAACTTTTAATCCTTCAGCAGTTGTTGGATATCTTCCTACATCGAGTCTAAAAGCATCTAAAGCTGTTTCTATCATCTGAATTTGGGCTTTTGCAGCTTTTTGTTTTGAAGAACCTAGCTTACTGAAAAGCTTAGGTGCTACTAAAGATGCCAAAAGAGCAATAATAACCATAACAACTAAAAGTTCAATTAACGTAAAACCCCTCTCTCTTTTTTTATTCATGTTATCTTCTCCTAAAAACCTATTTGATATAACATGTTAATAACTTCTTAAAAAGTTTCAACTACTTTTTTACTTTATATAAAACTGAAAATGGAAAGTTATCATAAACAAGCTCAAAATTTTCTCTATCAAAGTTTCTTAGCAAATACATCTGTGTAAACATACTTCTTAAAGGCTGGTCATACATTAAAAATCCAAAAGCTCCATAATTTGAATTAACAAGAACTAAATTTAAACCTTTTTGATTATAAATTCCTTTTTTTATTTCTCCTTTAGAAGTTTTAAAATATATAGCTTTTAAAGGATAGTATTTATTTCCAGCTTTAACAATACCTTCTTTTAAATCTATTTTCCAAACTGAACACAAAATTTTTGTTCGAGATAAATTTTTACATCTACCAATGTATTGATACTGTTTTTCTAAACCATTTTGAAGCTTAAAATTCCACGTTCCTATTTTATTAATTCCATCAAATGCTGCCAAAGAGCGAATTGTAAAAAGCCAATATATAGGATTTTTTACATCTTTAATATACTTTCCTTTTAGGACATTTTCTTTTATTTTTTCAGGAGGAATACCTTTATTTAACTCTTCTTTTATGCCTTTTAATCCAACAGAAGCTATTGACAAAATAGTGTTTTTAGCCAGATAAGGTTTATCTATAGAGTAAGAAAGAGCTATAAAATAAGTTTTAGGAGTAAATTGAGAACCAGGATCAACAAATACTCCTCTGTTTCCATAATATTCAACCATATATCCTTCACTCCACCATGTCCATATCCATGCATTTTCTTCTGTTTTTTCTTTTAAAGAGAGGAAATCACCTGCTAAAGGAGGAGGAAATTTAGGTTTTATTACAAAAGCAAAAGAGTATTTATTTGTATAAAGAAGTAATCCTAAAATTATTGCTGCTGATATCAAAGATAAGCCAAAATTAAGTTTGTTGTTTTCTTCGAGTGCTTTTTTCTCTTTAAATTTTTGAATAAGAAAATCAAAAATAGCTCCTATACCTATTCCTATAAAAGGAACTAGGTACATAGAAAATCTCATAGCTCCTATTAAAGGAATAAAACCTAAGACTAAGAAAGGTAAAAGTAGTATAAAGGGTTTCCATTTATTTACTATTAATAGCAATAATCCAAAAAGACCTAAACCAAATAGAAATTCATTTCCAACTATTAATTTTCCTAGTCTAGAAAAGTCATAATGCTCCAGTTCTGTAACCCACTGTTGTATGTTAGGAAAACCTCCTTGGACAGCTTTTTCTCCAGCAAGAAAAACATAAGACTGGATTTTATATATAGCATTTGAGATTCCTTTAAATAAATTCATCGGATTTGCTAAAAGCAAAAATACTCCAATCCCTATTAAATCGTCTTTTGAAAATTTAAGTTTTCTTTCAATAGTAAGAAAAATTAAAAAAGAAATAACAATTGCTAATAAAAGGGAAGGTTGCTGATACCACCACATATATAAATTAGCTAAAATCCCAGCTAAAGAAATATAGAGATACTTTATATTTTTTCTCTCATAAGAAAATAAAAGCAAAAATAAAGCTATAGCAAAAGGAAAAAAAAGATTTAAGGAGTCTGTATCTAGTCTTCCTATAGATGTTCGAGGCAAATAAGCTAAAGAAATTACCGTTAATAAAGCTCCTGAAAAGCCTGCTAAAGGATAACCTATTCTTTTAAAAAAAAGCACCATAGGTATAACAAACAATACAGATAAAATTGGAATTAACCATAAAGAAATATTTTCAATATAATCTCCTTGCAATTTAGAAATAAAACCTGATAAAACACTTAAAAGAGGGACAGGGTCCCAGTAAGGGAGAAAATCTGGGACATTTCTTAAAAAATCAGGCTCTCCTGGTTTATATTTTCCTGAAAAATATTCTTCTGCATATCTAGCAAAGAAAAATGAATCATTTCCTGTAAAAATAGCTCTATCTTTAAAAAAATAAAAGTGTTTATTTTTTAACCAAATCTTTAAATCATCAAATCTGACATATAAACCAATTAAAATAGGTATAAAAATAAACAAAAACATTTTAAATTTTGTAAGCACTCTCCAATCTCTCCCTTCTTCATTTAGTTAAAGTCTCCAATAAATAAAATCTTCTTTTTGCGCTTTATCTTTATTATAAACACCTTTTATATCTATTAAAACAGGTTTACCTTGATTTTTCATTAAGTTTTTAAACACTTTAAAATCAAGCTCTTCAATAAAAAGTTTATGTTTAACTGCAACAACAATAGCATCATAAGGTTTATATTTTTGTATATCTTCTATAAGCTCTATACCATATTCCTCTTTTAATTGGTTTATAT
>JAADDV010000139.1 GCA_013153795.1 Aquificota bacterium
CTAAAGTTTCATTTATAAGCCCAAAGTTTTTTAGAAAAAAATTTAAAATCTTTAGGAAGAAATCATCTACCAGAAGATACTATTAAAACTATAGAATCTGTTAAAAAAGCAGGAATAGAAAATATATCTCTTGACATGATTTATGGTATTTATGGGCAAACTTTAAAAGATTTAAAAAAAGATTTAAAAATTTATATGTCCCTACCTGTAAAACATATATCAGCTTATATGCTTACAGCTTATGAAGGAACTCCTCTAGGTGTTCTTGTAAAAGAAGGAAAATATTTTCTTCCTGATGAAGATATTGTTTTAAAAATGTTTAAGCTTATAAATGAAACTTTAGAAGAAAATGGTTTCAAAAGATATGAAATATCAAATTGGGCAAAGGAAGGATATAAATGCAAACATAACTATTTTTACTGGAATCATACAGAATTTTTAGGAATTGGCGTTTCAGCATGGTCTTTTATAAAAAAGAAAAGATTTGGAAATACAAAAAATATTGAAGAATATTTAAATAAGATAAAAAAAGGTATAAAACCTATCTTATTTGAAGAAAATCTTTCAAAAGAAGATATAAAAAAAGAAGAAATTATTCTTGGTCTTAGGACAGCAGAGGGAATAGATAAAGATAAAATAAAAAATGAAGAGAAACTTTATTTTTTGTTAGAAGAAGGTTTTTTAGAAGAAAAAGGGAGAAAAATCTCCCTATCTGAAAAAGGTATTTTAGTTTCTAACTATGTGATAAATATGCTTATTTAGTATTTTCTGGCATATCAAGGGTTATAACTGTTAAGAGCCACAAAAGAGTTATAAATCCAAGAAAATAAAATACATAATCAGTGCCATATTTCATTAAGTATCCAGCAGCAGCACCTCCTACAAAAGCTCCTAAAAATTGAGCTGTGTTGAAAACTCCAGCAGCAGTCCCTTTTGTTTTTGGATTTGCATATTTGCTCATTAAAGAAGGCATAATAGGTTCAAGCATCATAAAACCTGTAAAATATACAATTATAGCTATAATTGCAGGAACAAATTCTGATTCAAACTGAATAAAAAGCCCAAAAGATAAAAGAAGTATAAGAATTGCAGCTATTTTTACCTCTTTTATAAGACCTTTTTTCTCAGCAAGTATAGTAGAAGGAACCATAATGGTTAACCCTACAAGAAACATTATAAGATAAACTTTCCATAAATCTTTTGGGTCCATAAATTGCTTAAGTATAAGAGGAGCTGTTGTAAAAACAGCAGTGAGCCCCATATGAAGAGTAAACATTCCAAAATCCATTTTTAAAAGATTTTTATTTCTTAAAACTTCCCCAAGATAAGAACCTGTAAATTCAGCATCTTCATGGTGAACAATAACCTTAGGCCTTGGAATACCCCATATTATATATGGAAGAGAAATAGCAGCAAGAATTGCTGTAAATAAAAATACTCCTTCAAGACCAAAATGAGCTGCTATCCATGGGCCTAAAACCATTCCAAAAGCAAAAGCCATTCCTATAGATGCGCCAATTGTAGCCATTGCCCTTGTTCTAATTTCAGGTCTTGTAAGGTCTGCAATAAGAGCAATAACTACTGACGAAACAGCTCCCATACCTTGGAGAAGTCTACCTAAAATAAGCAAATAAATATCTTTCTCATAAGAAGCAAAAGCTGCTAAAAGACTACCAAAAATAAAAATAATAGTTGAGAAAATAAGAATAGGAATTCTACCAATCTTATCACTAAGTAAACCATAAGGTATTTGAAAAAGAGCCTGAGTAAGGCCGTATGCCCCAATAGCTACTCCTACAAGAAAAGATGTAGCACCGGGGAATTGAGAAGCATAAATACTTAAAACAGGTAAAACAAGAAAAAGCCCTAGCATTCTAAGAGAAAAAATACCAGCAAGACCTAGAGTTGCTTTTTTTTCTTCAGGAGTAAAATCTTTATCTATCAATCTCAAACCCTCCACTTATTATTTATGTAATACTTTAACACCATAAAAATAATAAAACTTACGTTTCCAAATTTAAAATTTCTCTAATAATTGTCACAAAAGTATTAAAATTATTACTCTATTTTAAAATTTATTAAAATTAAGATAAGGGGTAAAAAATGAAGATAGAAAAAGACAGCTTTAAAAAACACTTAACAGTTGAAGACAACGTTTTTTCTTATTTTTCTTTAAAGGAATTACAGGAGCAAAATATAGGAGATATAGAAAAACTTCCTTTTTCTATAAGGATACTTGTTGAAAATCTTCTTAGAAATCTAGATGGGAAAGTTGTAACTGACGAGCATTTAAGAAATATTGCAAACTGGAAAAAAAGATACGATACTCCTGTTGAAATACCTCACCACCCAGCAAGAGTTATAATGCAGGACTTTACAGGTGTTCCTGGAGTTGTTGACCTTGCTGCTATGAGAGATGCTGCAAAAGAACTTGGCATTGACCCTAAAAAAGTTAATCCTCTTGTTCCAGTAGACCTTGTAATTGACCACTCTATACAGATTGATTTTTTTGGAAGTGAAGATGCTTTAAAGAAAAACCTTGAACTTGAATACAAAAGAAACAAAGAAAGATATCAGCTTTTAAAATGGGCTCAAAATGCTTTTGACACATTAAGAATATTCCCACCAGGAAGCGGTATTATTCATCAGGTTAATCTTGAATATATAGCACAGGTTGTTATGACAAAAGAAGAAAATGGAGAGATTATTGCATTTCCAGATTCTCTTGTTGGAACAGACTCTCATACAACAATGATTAACGGACTTGGCGTTATGGGATGGGGCGTTGGAGGAATTGAAGCTGAAGCGGTTATGCTTGGTCAACCATACTATATGAAAATACCTGAAGTTATTGGAGTTAAACTTACAGGAGAACTTCCTGAAGGAGCAACAACAACAGACCTTGTTCTTACAATAACACAGAAACTAAGAGAATACGGTGTTGTTGAAAAATTTGTTGAATTCTTTGGAGAAGGAATAAAAAAACTTTCCCTTCCAGATAGAGCAACAATAGCAAATATGGCTCCAGAATATGGAGCAACAATGGGATTTTTCCCTGTTGATGAAGAAACAATTAATTTCCTTAAACTCACAAATAGAGAAGATACAGCTAAACTTGTAGAAAGTTATACAAAAGAAAATATGCTCTTTTATACAGGTTCTGAAACACCCGAATATACAGATGTTATAGAGATAGATATGTCAAAAGTTGAACCTTCTTTGGCGGGACCTTCACGACCACAAGACAGAGTTACTTTAAAAGATATGAAAAGAACATTCATTGACCTTTTAAACTGTAATTACAACAGAGATATAGATATAAAAGAAATCACAGCTTTTGAAGATGAAGCTGGAGTAGATATGGAAATTGGAGAATGCAGAGTTCATAAAGGTAAGAAAATTACAAAAGTTGAGATAGATGGTGAGGAAGTTATTATTGGAGATGGTTCTGTTGTAATTGCTTCTATTACATCGTGCACAAATACATCAAATCCATCTGTATTGATAGGAGCAGGACTTTTAGCTAAAAAGGCTGTTGAAAAAGGACTTTCCGTTAAACCTTATGTAAAAACATCTTTAGCTCCAGGTTCAAGGGTCGTTGAAGGATATTTAAGAGAGGCAGGACTTCTTCCTTATCTGGAAGCTTTAAGATTTCATATTGTTGGATTTGGTTGTATGACCTGTATTGGAAATAGTGGTCCTTTACATCCAAATATAGAAAAAGCTATAAAAGATAATGACCTGATTGTTTCTGCTGTTTTATCAGGAAATAGAAATTTTGAAGCAAGAATACATCCAGATGTTAAAGCAAACTGGCTTGCTTCACCTATGCTTGTTGTTGCTTATGCAATAGCAGGAAGAACAGATATAGACCTTACAAAAGAGCCAATAGGAAAGGACCCAAATGGGAATCCTGTTTATCTAAAAGATATATGGCCTTCACAAGAAGAAATAAATGGAGTTATGAACAAAGTTTTAACTCCAGAAGTATTTAAAGAAAAATACAAAGATGTCCTTAAAGGAGATGAATACTGGCAGTCTCTTGAAGCTCCAACAGGAGAAACATTTGACTGGGACCCAGCTTCTACTTACATAAGAAAACCTCCTTACTTTGAAAACTTTACCCTTGAGGTTAATCCTCCAACAGATATAAAAGGAGCAAGAGTTCTTGAACTTCTTGGAGACTCTGTAACAACAGACCATATCTCTCCTGCAGGAAAGATACCACCAGAATATCCAGCTGGAAAGTATCTGCTTGAACATGGTGTTCCAGTGGAAGAGTTTAACTCCTATGGAGCACGAAGAGGAAATCATGAAGTTATGGTAAGAGGAACATTTGCCAACGTTAGAATTAAAAACAAACTTGTAGCTCCTAAAGAAGGAGGATATACCCTTAAATTTCCAGAAAAAGAAGAAATGTTTGTTTATGATGCAGCTGTAAAATATGCAGAAGAAAAAACCCCTCTTATTGTTCTTGGTGGTAAAGAGTATGGAACAGGTTCTTCAAGAGATTGGGCTGCTAAAGGAACAAAACTTCTTGGTGTTCAGGCTGTAATAGTAAAATCCTTTGAAAGAATTCATAGGTCTAATCTTGTTGGAATGGGAGTTTTACCTCTTCAGTTTAAAGAAGGGGAAGGTTGGGAAGAACTTGGACTTGATGGTAGTGAAGTTTATGAAATTATAGGTGTTGAAAATATGAAACCGGGGAAAGAACTTATGATTAGAGCTACAAAGGAAAATGGAGAAGTTGTGGAGTTTAGAGTAATATCGAGGCTTGATACATCTGTTGATGTAGATTACTTTAATCATGGTGGTATTTTGCCTATGGTTTTAAGAAAAATAGCATCTGGCTAAAACTTTTAATTAAAACTTTATAGGTTCTCTGAAAATTCAGAGAACCTATTTTCTCAAAACCCTTGACAAAGAAAAAAAGAGAAATAAAATATAAAACCCTTGTTGAGAAAACAGCTTGAAAAAGGAATAAGAGAAAAAAAAGAAAAAAGACTTGACAAAAATAAAAATTGAGTTAAATTAATTAACCTGCTTTTGAAAAACAAAGGCTACTTGAA
>JAADDV010000178.1 GCA_013153795.1 Aquificota bacterium
AAACTTTAAAAATAAAAAGATTATAAATTCAAAATTTTATAAAAACTCATTTAAGTAAATTTCTTTGAGCTTATAAACGATGTTTTTTTTAATTATATTTATTTGAGCTTATTTAACTTTGAATATAAATTTATACTTTACTATGGGAGTGAGTTATTCTGGAGGTTAAGATATGAATATTAATTTTTCTCTTCCTAATGATATATCAGTCATAGAGCCAACTGTAGATTTTATTTATAAATATAGCTTAGAAACAGGTTTAGATGAAAAAAAAGCTAAGGAGCTTGCTTTAGCTGTAGATGAAGTTTTAACAGATGTTGTTCTTTTTGCTTTTGAACCAGATGAAAGGGCAACTTTTGAAGTTTCAGTGAATAACAGTTTAAATGAAATAGAAGTAATTATTCATGAATTAGGAGAGCCATTTGACCCAGAAAGACACACCTATTCCCCAGAAAAAGCTAAAAAAGAGTTAAATTTTGAAGGGTCTGGATTTAAAATTGCTCAAGAAATGGCTGATAAATTTCTGTATTTTTTCAAAGGAAGAGCTGGAAAAGAATTTCGTATTATTAAAAATATAGAACATCTTCACATTACTCAAATTTTTGAAGAAGAAGATTTAAAAAAAGAACCAGAAAAAACAGTTAGATATACAATAGCTCCTGTAACAGAGGATGATGCGGAAGATATTGCTAGACTTATATATCGCTCTTATGGATATACTTATCCAAAAGAAGAAATGTATTATCCAAAAAAAATACAGCAGGCTTTAAAAGAAGGCAAAAAATTTGGAGTTATAGTAAGAACAGAAAAAGGAGAAGCTGTAGGATATTTTGCTGTTTTATTATCTACTGACTCTAATATAGGAGAAGTTGGTGAGGTTGTTGTTTCTCCCAAACATCGAGGAAAAGGCTTAATGAAAATGATGATGAAAGCTTTAATAGATATGGCAAAAGCAAAAGGATTACTTGGTTTGTTTGGAGAAGCAGTAACTGTTCATACAGTAAGCCAAAAAGTTAATGCTAAATATGGTTTTAAATCTACAGCTTTAGTTTTAGGGTTTTTCCCACCAGCTAAATATAAAGGATTTTCTCAAGGGAAAGAACAGAGAATTTCTGTAGTTATAGATTTTTTACATCTTATAAAGAGAGATAAAGTAGAGGTATATTTACCTAAAGAATACAACAAAATTTTAAGAAAAATATATGAAAATATGGGAATTGAAGTAATTAATTTAAAAACAAAATCCAAAAAATTACCTGAAAAATCTACTATCTCTTTAGTAATAAACTATAATTTTGGTAGTGCCGTTATAATTGTTAGAAAATTTGGAAAAGATTTTGAAGAAAGAATAAAGAAAAAATTAGAGACTTTACTTAAGAAAGATATAAAAGGTATATATATTGATTTACCGTTAGATGAAGCCTATATAAAAGATGTTATTCCTTTTTTAAAAAAGGAAGGTTTTATTTTTTCTGGACTTATGCCTCTTTTTCATAAAGAAAAAGATTTCTTAAGAATGCAAAAAGTTTTAGACGACTTTGATTTTAAACATATTCAAGTATTTTCTCCAATGGCTAAGACAATTAAAAATAAAGTATATAAAGAATACAAAGCTTTAAAATCATAGGAGTAAAAAATGAGATATGAAAAAGATAAGGATAAAATCAAATTTTTTATAAATGGAGATTTAAATTACCAAGAAACTCTTTTTATAAGGAAAACTTTAAAAGATGAAAAGAATGTAGAAATAGAATTTTCCCCATGTGCAAAATTTATAGATAGTGAAGGGATAAAACTTCTATATTCTTTATATAAAGAAGGGAAAAATCTAAAAATTGTAAATCCTCCAGAGCTTTTTAGTAAAATTATAAAAATTTTATCTTTAGAAGAATTAAGTAAAGTAGTGGAAAAGAAATGAAAAAAATCAAAGTTTCATTAATTCAACATAGTTGTAGCGATGATATAAAAGAAAATACAGAAAAAGCTTTTTCTATGATAGAAGAAGCTGGAAAAAATGGCGCCCATATTATTTGCACTCAAGAGCTTTTTAAAACTCCTTATTTTTGTCAAATTGAAGATTGGAAATATTTTAATCTTGCTGAAAAAATAGATGAAAAAAATGAAACAATAAAAAATTTATCAACATTAGCAAAAGATTATCAAACAGTTATAATAGCTAGTCTTTTTGAGAAAAGAGCTAAGGGTTTATATCATAATACAGTTGTTGTTTTAAATATAGATGGCTCTTTATCTGGTTTATATAGAAAAATGCATATTCCAGATGACCCTCATTTTTATGAAAAATTTTATTTTACACCAGGAGATTTAGGATATAAGGTGTTTAAAACAAAATATGCAAATATAGGAACATTAATTTGCTGGGACCAATGGTTTCCAGAAGCAGCAAGATTAACGGCTATGAAGGGAGCAGATATTATTTTTTATCCAACAGCTATTGGTTGGCTTCCAGAAGAAAAAGAAGAATATGGAGCAAGCCAATATAATGCATGGGAAAGTGTCCAGAAAGGACATGCTGTAGCAAATGGTTGTTATATAGCGGCTGTTAATAGAGTTGGTTTTGAGCCATCTCCAGATGGAAATAGCGGAATAGAGTTCTGGGGTCAAAGTTTTATAGCAAATCCATCTGGAGAATTAATTGTTAAAGGTTCACAAGATAAAGAGCAGATTATAACAGCAGAAATTGATTTATCTATAATAGAAGAAAATCGTATTGTCTGGCCTTTCTTTAGAGATAGAAGGCCAGACACATATCATGACCTAACAAAACGCTGGCTAGACATCTAGCCTTTTTCTTTCTTTTGGTAGTTTATTTTTTTCTTCTTTAGAAATAAATTCAATATGCACAGGATGATAATCTTTTAAATTAAGCTTTTTTAATATTTTTTCCTTTTCTTTCTCTATGTCCTTTAATAAAGTTTCTAAAACTACAACAATATTTATATTTCCTGCTTTTTCTTTACCTTTTACTATCTTTCCTACAAGATATATTTCAGCATTTTCATATTTTTCTTTTATAGTTTTTACTAAATGCTGGATAAAAGTTTCATAATTTTTTATAAACTCTTCCCTTTCTCTTAATTTCCAGTCTATATATTCTTTAAGTCTAACTTTTGTAAAAAATCTATAAGTAATCTCAAATAAAAGAGTTAAGATAAGAACAACTGTAGAAGAGGCTAAGTTATGAGGATTTGTCTGTAGGTTATAACCAACAAGAACAATAATAGAAACTATACATAGTAAAAAGGCAGTAAAAGATATCCATCTATTTGAGTCTGTGTAATAGGCAAGTTTGAAATTTGCTAAATTAACGCCAGCATAAATAATTAAAAATCCAAGGCTTCCAGCTATGGAAATATTTTCTAGATTAAAACTTGTGGCAAAAATTATAGTCAAAATAGCTAAAATTACTAACCCTTCTGTTCCATGTTTCCATATATGCTTTGTAAATTCTTTCGGTAAAGCTCCAAATTTGGCAACTAGATAACTTACCCTTGCGCTTCCATAAAGAGTTGCATTAATAGCTGAAGCAGTAGATAAAAGAGCAGCTATTCCTATTAAAACAAAGCCAGCTTGTCCTAAAATTGGTTTAGCAGCAATAGCAAGAGCATAATCTTGATATTTTTGAACTTCTTCATATGTAAGATTAGCAACTGCAACAGTGGCAACCAAAACATAAACAATCATAACTGTTATTACAGCTGAATAAAAAGCTTTTGGAAGCACTTTTTCTGGATTTTCTACATCCTGAGCTGTATTTGCTATTAATTCAAACCCTTCATAAGCAAGAAAAATTATTAACCCACCTGTTAATATTTTAATTAAGCTTTCCCAGTGTTCAGGTGAGAGTTTAGAAAAATCTCCTGTTATAAAACCTAATCCAGAAAAAAGAAGCAATATACCAACTTTCATAAAAACCATAATATCTTCAGCTTTACCACTTATATAAGCTCCTAAAAAATTTAAAAAAGTAAAAAAGCTAATGACGATTACTATAAATATTTTCTTTGCTAACTCTAATTCATAACCTAAAAATAAAGCTGAGGCATAACTTCCAAAAGCATAAGAATATAAAGATAGCATTATTACATAACTTGCCAGTAAAAGAGTGTTTAAATAAGCAGTAAATAGATTATTTCCAAAAGCTCTTACTAAAAATTCTACTGTTCCTCCTTCTGATGGATATCTTACTGAAAGTTTAGCGTATGAATAAGAGGTCAAAAGAGCAATAATTCCGGCAAAGATAAAAGAAAGAGGAGCTCCACCTTTAGCTAGTAAAATAGTCAAACCTAAGACAGCAAAAATACCTCCTCCTATCATTCCTCCAACGCCTATTGAATAAGCTTCCCAGAAACCTATTTTTTTCATATATTTCTCCTCTATTTGATAATAAGTAAAAAACATAATACTAAAAACTTTAAGAGAAATAAATTTTTATAAATTCTTGATATTCTTATATTTTTTCTTTCTACTTTGTATAAAGATATGTTAAAATATATATTTTTATTATTTAGCTAAAAATTTTAATAATGAGGGGTTTATCTATGTCAGAAATTATCAAACAACCAATTGAGGAAGAAGTAAAGTCAGCATATTTAGACTATGCAATGTCTGTTATTGTAGGAAGGGCAATCCCAGATGTTAGAGATGGTTTAAAGCCGGTTCAAAGAAGAATTTTATATGCAATGAATGAGCTTGGACTTTATCCAAATAAACCATATAAAAAATCTGCAAGAGTCGTGGGTGAGGTTCTTGGGAAGTACCACCCACATGGTGATACTTCCGTTTATGACGCCTTAGTCAGAATGGCACAAGATTTCACGTTAAGATACCCTCTAATACAGGGACAGGGGAACTTCGGTTCTATAGACGGAGACCCACCAGCGGCAATGAGATACTGTGTTGTTGGAGATACTCTTATCAACACAGATAAAGGGCTTATCAAAATAAAAGACATTGTTCCAGATAGTGAGGAAAACTCTGATAATCCTATAAACATAAAAGTTCAGTCCTTAAACAGAAAAATAA
>JAADDV010000027.1 GCA_013153795.1 Aquificota bacterium
GTTCCATACTACTTACGTTGGGTAAGATGGGGATTAAAAGAGAAGTTAGAGATAATAGATCCAAACGGAAACTTAGTACACACAGTAGTAATGGATGAGCAAAAGGCAGCACAAGATGATTGTAGAGAAATGAGAGGAGAACCAGAGCCATGCTGTTATGATGCAGATAGAGTTGCATACTTCAAGAAGTGGGAGCCTAATGGTACTCAAGCTTATGTTCCTTACATGTTAAATCTCAACCAGTTCAGAGTTATTGTATCTAACAACTCTTGCTGGGATGCTGATATCTATGCTAGAGTTTGGGATTCTAAGGGCAGAGTTATTGACAATGTTTATATAGGCACAGTAGGAGCGAACTCATCAAAACTTCTCTTTGGAGATGAAATATTCAAGAAAGCACAAGCACAATATCCAGAGTTAGGAAAAGATGCATCACCACTCTACTCAATGATATTAACAGTAGGAGCTCCAAGAAGAGATGTAGAATTTGCAGCGTATGACAACAGAGCAGGTAAAACTAAGATGGTTCCTGTTTATGAAGCTAACGTTCACGATACTCAAGGTGGATATAGAAACGCTGAATTCTTCCAAGATGTATTCCAGAAATAATCTCTCCTTAGCTCCCCCCTCAGGGAGCTAGGTTTAAATAAGTCTCATCCACTCTCCCTTCTTCTAACCCTCCCATGTGGGAGGGGCTTTTTTATTTCTCTAAATCTTCTAAAGATAAAACTTTCCCTTTTTCTTTTATATAAGAAATAAGCTTTTTATAAATCTCACTTGAAGATAAAGTTTTTGAATCTCCTATAATGATAAGTTTTCTTTTAGCTCTTGTTAAAGCAACATTTAGTCTTCTTATGTCGTCTAAAAAGCCTATTTCTTCGTCAGGATTTGAACGAACAAGGGAAATGATAATAACTTCTTTTTCTCTTCCTTGGAAACCATCTACAGTTTTTACTTCTATATCTGGTAAAAGTTTTTTTAAATATTCTTCATGGTCTTTGTATGGAGTTATAACGCCTATATCTTCTGGTTTTACACCAATCTCCTTAAGTTTTTCTACTACTTCTTTTACAATTTTTGCTTCTTCTGGATTATATTTAGATTTACTTCCCTTTTTTTGTTGCTCTAAAAGTTTTCCTTCTGTATCTATAAAAACTATAGGAGTATCATCTGTTATTGGATTGTTCCCTTTTTTCTCAGTTATATCTGAAAGTTTTCTATCTTTTACTTCTTCTGCAGAAATCAGTTGGTTATTGTAAAACTCTTTTGAGGAAAACTCTTTTATAAGGTCATTCATTCTATACTGAATTTTCAGCATATAAGCATTTTCTGGATAAAGCTTTATAAATCTTTCAAACATTGTAAAAGAAAGAGGTTTTGCATCTGGATGCAAAACCGTAGGAGGAAGCTGTTTATGGTCTCCTGCTAAAATAGCTTTTCTAGCTTTTATTATTGGTATAAGACAACTTGGTTCGGTAGCCTGAGATGCTTCATCTATAAAAACAACATCAAAATAATGTTCCATTAAAAACTCACTACCGCTTCCTGAATTAGTAGCACATACTACTTCTGAAGAAGCTAAAATATCCTGAATAATTTCTTCTTCAATTCTTCTTTTTTGTTCTATAAGTTTTTTTATTTCCTTTTGAAGTTTTATCCATTCAGCCATACTTTTTAATGTTTCAATTTTGTGTCCTCTTACCTTTTTTCCTGCTTTTGCATGTTTTACTATCTGGTCATAGGATAAACCTCTTCTTCTTTGAGGAATAGGTTTTAAATAGTTTTCTTGAAGAGTTTTTAACTCATTGATTTTTTTTTCTAATTTTTGAATCTCTTTATATTTAGGATGATAAGTAGCTTTTGCATCTAAAGAAACATCTAAAAGCTCTCTTTTTAATCTTGCTGGGTGTCCTATTCTCACAACATTTACTTTATTTTTTAAAAGACCTTCTACTATATTATCTACTGCTGTGTTACTATCGGCTGTTGCTAAAACTCTTTTTCCTTTTTTTATGTGCTGGATGATTGTTTCTATAAGAGTTGTTGTTTTTCCTGTCCCCGGAGGTCCATGAATAAGAAAAAGTTCTTTACTACAAACAGCTTTTTTAACTGCTTCTTTTTGAAATTGATTAAGATTTTTATTTACAAATTCTAACTTCTCTTCACAAACTTCTGGTTTTCCATGTCCTAAAATAATATCTTCAGGATAAAAAGAGTATCCTTTTTCAAAAAATTCTAAAGAGCCTAACATTCTTTTAAAAGTTATATCATTTACATATAAATCTATTCTCCATTTTTTTCCTGAAGGAAGTTTTTGAGAAAAAACAACTGTTAAAAAAGTTTTTCCTTTTTCAAAAACTGTCCCTTCTATTCCATCTTTTAAAGGATGTTTTCTACTTACTAAAACAACATCTCCTACATTTATTTGATGGTCAGGCATATCTTCTCTAAAAAACTTATAAACCTGAAAATCTCCTATAATCTCTCCTTGATAAACAGCTTTCAGATTTAAAATAGCTCTTCCTTTTTTTTCTCTTTCTTTTCCTGAAAGATTTAATATCTCATTTAAATGAAACTCTTTCTCTGCATCTCTTTCAAGTTCTATATAATATTTCCAATAGTCAGCATACTCATGTCTATCTTTAAAAGTAAGTTTCATTTTTACCTCCTAAAAAGAAAAATATTTATATCCGCTAACAGCTTTCTTTTTTCGACAATAGCCAGTAAACAATTCCTAAAGATAAAATTATAGCTCCATAACTTAAAAGTTGAAGATATTTTTCTGCAGAAAGGGAAGCTATAAGAATTTTTCTTATCATTGCTGCAAGGGCAACCCCTATAAATGCGCCTATTGCGAAACCTCCTCCTTTAAGATGTTTAATCTCCTCCTGCATAAGCTCAGAGACTGCCCAGAGGATAAGGAGGGTACCTAAAGTTGTGATAATAGCTTTATCAAAAGGAACAAGTCCAAAAACCATTTGGTATATATCAAACACAAAAAGCCCTAAAACAAAAAATGAGACCAGTATTAATGCTCCTACAAGGGCAAAATCCAGCATATCTGCAAATTTTCTTGAAACAGAGTAAAGAGCTTTTTCAAAAGCTGTCATTTCTTCATATCTGCTTAACTCTTCTTCCCTATAAGCAAGAGTCAGCACATCTAAATTTATGTCTAATAGTTTTCCTATTGATGTAACAAGCTGATTTCTTTCTTCAGAAAGTCCAAACTCTTTGTTTATTTTTTCAATAAAAAATCTTCTTATAAAAGAAAAAGAGGCATTTACATAGTGGGTAGGAAGTCCTATTTCTACATGTTTTTCTCCAATCCTATGAAGCTTTAAAAAATAAGCATAATCATACTTTCCTGAAAAAAGGTCAAGATACCACTCTTTAACTTTTTCCTGATGTCTTTTAATAATTTCTTCTGAATTTAAAAATTTTTTTGCTTGAGGAAAACGAAGAATAAACTTGTAAAATCTTTCTATAAACTCATCTGCATACTTTACCATTACAGGTTTTAATTTTTGAATATTTTTTATATCTTTCTCTGTAAACTCGAAATCTCTTTTTATCTGCTCAAAATCTGCTGCTTCAAAAAGCTCAGCTTTTTCCATTTTATTTCTCCAATACAGTGATACTTTCTATATGGTATGTCTGAGGGAACATATCTATCATTTTTATTTTCTTAACCTCAAATCCTGCTTCTGTAAAAAGATTTATATCCCTTGCAAGGGTAGAAGGATTACAGGACACATAAACAACCTTTTCTATAGAGCTGATATTGATTTTATCTATTATCTGTTTGCTTAGTCCTGTTCTTGGAGGGTCTAAAATGACTGCATCTGGATTTAGTTGGTCTATAAGCTTTACCCCTTCTTTACTTTCCATTCTGTAAAATTTTGTGTTTTTTATGTTGTTAAGCTTTCTGTTATGATTTGCATCTTGAACAGCATATGGATTTGATTCTATTCCAACAATGTTCTCTACATATCTTGCAACAGGCAGGGTAAGAGTCCCAACTCCGCAGTAAAAATCTATAACATTCTTATATTTTTTTTCTTTAAACTCTTCTACAACTTCATTTATGAGATTTTCAACCTGAAATCTATTTACTTGGAAAAAGCTGTCTATAGACACTCTAAATGTTATGTCCTGCACTTTTTCATAAGCAAAAATGTTTCCTATAGTGAAAAGTCTTTCTGTCGTGCCGTCAGGTTTTCCTCTGTATATTCCTACTCCTTTTATATTTTCAGAAAGAAAACTTCTTAAATGTTTTAAACCTAAAGGGAATCTTTTTATTCTTCTTGGATACACAAACTTTACTAAAAGCTCATCCTGATTTGAAGAGTAGGCATGAACTTCCACAGGTTGAAATGTTAAATAAGGAAGAATCTCCCTCGTTCCCTGCAAAACATGGTTTAAATCTTCTTTTAAAAGATAACAGTAGTCTATATTTATAATCTCTTTACTTTCTTTTTTATAAAAACCAACCCTTTCTCCTTTTATTTTTATCTGTGTTCTATTTCTATAGTAAAAAGGTTCTTGAGAAGGTATGACTTTTTCTATGTGAGGATTTTCTATTTTTCCTATTCTTTGAAGGGTTTCCTTTAGTATATCTTTTTTTATCTGAAGCTGTTTTTCATACGGTATATGCTGATAATCACATCCTCCACAATATGTAAAATATTTGCAAACAGGTTCTATTCTGTCTGGGCTTTTTTCTAAAATTTCTTTTAACTCACACTCAAAAAAGCTTTTCTTTTCCTTTTTTATCTCAACCTCAACTATTTCTCCAGGAAGGACATAAGGAACAAAACAAGCTTTATCATTTATTCTTCCTAAACCTTTACCGCCATAGACAAGTTTTTCTATTTTTACTTCCATTTTTTCTCCTTATATAAATCCTTTATTTGCAAGACTTGTATAGTCTTTTTTACCTATTATGATATGGTCTAAAAGCTCAAATCCCATCTGCAGAGAAAGCTCATATATATGTTTTGTAAACTGTATATCCTCTTCTGAAGGATGGGAGTTTCCTTCAGG
>JAADDV010000143.1 GCA_013153795.1 Aquificota bacterium
ATTGTAAAACATTATCTTCTAAAAAGAAATAAACATTTAGATAACTATTTTTACCTATATTGATATAATCTATTTCTGTTGTAGGTCTATTTCTTCTATTTACCCAATCTTTAAAAAATCCTACAAGAAGTAAAGATATATCACCTATGACTTTGTGTTTTCTATAAAAATCTTTTTCCTTAATATCTATCAAATAGTAGGGAAAACCTTTATAATAATTAGCAATAACTGATGATATATAATCTATTATTTCTAAAGGTACGTTCATTTTAAATTTGTTAGAGATTTCAATCAGATTTTGTTGAAGAGAATGTTTTACAATATCCATAACATTTACCTGCGCCGGTTTTTTATTTAAATATGGAAAAGTTAATAATGTTTTGGCAACATGCTTATTTTATTTTTAATAAATTTGACTTTTATAATATAAAAAAATATATAATAAATCTTCACAAGTTTTATTTTGGTGTTATATTTATAATAATTGAAATTTAATAAATTAAAGGAGGTGCCAGAATGGAGGAATTTCTCTCTATTCCTACTCTTGGAGACAAATTTCCAGAAATGGAAGTAAAAACAACCCATGGGGTTAAAAAACTTCCTGATGATTATGCTGGAAAATGGTTTGTTTTATTTAGCCATCCAGCAGATTTTACACCAGTTTGTACAACAGAATTTATCGCTTTCCAAGAGAAAAAAGAAGAGTTTGATAAACTAAATTGTGAACTTATTGGGCTTTCTGTAGACCAAGTTTTCTCTCATATCAAATGGGTAGAGTGGATTAAAGAAAATATGGGAGTTGAAATAACATTCCCTATTATTGCTGATGATATGGGGCAAGTTGCTAAAAAACTTGGAATGATTCATCCTAAAAAAGGAACAAATACAGTAAGAGCTGTATTTATTGTTGATGATAAAGGTATATTAAGACTTATTCTTTACTATCCACAAGAGGTTGGAAGAAATATTAATGAAATTGTAAGAGTAGTTAAAGCTCTTCAAGTTTCTGATAAGTATGGTGTTGCTCTTCCTGCTAACTGGCCAGAAAATCCAAGACTTAAAGACCATGTTATTATTCCACCGGCAACCAGCATTGAGGAAAAAGAAGAAAGACTTAAAAAAGCACAAGCTGGAGAAATTGAATGTTTTGACTGGTGGTTCTGTCATAAAGCTTTATAAAAAAAAGCGCCGAAAGGCGCTTTTTTTTATTCCCATTCAATAGTTCCGGGAGGTTTTGAGGTTATATCATAAACTACTCTGTTAACTCCTTGAACCTCATTTATAATTCTTCTCATTATTTTATCTAATAAATCATAAGGAAGCCTTGCCCAGTCAGCTGTCATCCCATCTGTAGATTCAACAGCCCTTATAGCTATTACTTTTTCATATGTTCTGTAGTCTCCCATTACTCCAACTGTATGGATAGGAAGTAAAACTGCAAAAGACTGCCATAAATCTCTATATAAACCAGCTTTTTTTACTTCTTCAACAACTATTGCATCAGCCTCTCTTAGTATTTCAAGGTCATTTTCATTTACTTCTCCTATTATCCTTATAGCAAGCCCAGGTCCTGGGAATGGCTGTCTGTAAATAATCTCATCAGGAAGACCAAGCTCTTTTCCAAGTTCTCTAACTTCATCTTTGAAAAGCTCTCTTAAAGGCTCTATAAGTTTTAGGTTCATCTTTTCTGGTAAACCACCTACATTATGATGGGTTTTTATAACAGCAGAAGGACCTTTTACAGACACACTTTCTATAACATCTGGATAAAGAGTTCCTTGAACTAAAAACTCAACATCAGGAATTTTCTTTGCTTCTTCCTCGAAAATCTCTATAAAAAGGTTTCCTATTATTTTCCTTTTTTGTTCTGGGTCTGTAATCCCTTTTAACGCTTTTAAAAATCTATTTTTTGCATCAACAACAATAAGAGGTATATGAAAATGGTCTCTAAATGTTTTTTCTACCTGCTCTCTTTCTCCTTTTCTAAGAAGACCATTATCAACAAATATACATGTAAGATTATCTCCTATAGCGTTGTGCACCAAAACAGCAGCTACAGATGAGTCAACACCTCCAGAAAGGGCACATATTGCCTTTTTATTACCAACTAATTTCCTTATTTCTTCTTCTTTTTCTTTAAGGAAATTTCCCATTGTCCAGTCTTGTTTACATCCACAAATCTCAACAGCAAAGTTTTTAAGAATATCTTTCCCCATATATGTGTGGGAAACTTCAGGATGAAATTGAACTCCCCAGATTTTCTTTTCCTTATTTCTTATAGCTGCAAAAGGAGCGTTATATGTCCTTGCTATCGGTTCAAAACCTTTAGGAAGCTTTGTCACTCTATCTCCATGAGACATCCATACATGAATTTCATTTGGAAGATTTTTGAATAAATCTTCATGATTTAAAATATCCAACTCAGCTCTTCCATACTCATGTCTTTCAGCTTTTACAACTTCTCCACCAAAATGATGAGTTATAAGCTGAAGTCCATAACATATACCAAGGATGGGAAGACCAAGGTCAAAAACCCTTTCATCAGGTTTTGGAGCATTTGGCTCATAAACAGATGCAGGTCCTCCAGAAAAGATTATTCCTTTAGGATTATGTTTCTTTATTTCTTCTAAAGAAGCATTGTATGGAAGAATTTCACTAAAAACATTGATTTCCCTTATTCTTCTTGCAATAAGCTGGGTATATTGAGACCCGAAATCTAAAATAACAATACCTTGATGCTCAGACAAATTGATTACCCCTTAGATAAATTTTTAAAATAATCAAATATTATAATCTTTATTTTAAAACTTACGTAGATATTTCACTGCCTAAAATGAAGCATATAGTTTTTGTATATGGAACATTAAAAAAAGGATTTTGCAACCATTATTATTTAAGGAAAGCACGATTTTTAGGAAGTGGAAGAACAAAAGAAAAATACAAAATGACAGTTTCAGATATTCCTTTTGTATCAAAAAAAGAAAAAATTTCTTATATATATGGAGGAATATATGAAATTGATGAAGAAACATTAAAAAATCTAGATATATTGGAAGAGCATCCTTCTTTTTATAAAAGAGAAAAAATAAAAGTGTTATTAAACAACAAAAAAGAAATAGAAGCGTGGATATATTTTAATGAAGTCTTAGAAGGAAAAATTTTAATAAAAGATGGGATTTTTAGAAAAAAACTTAAAAACTAAAGGGAGGGTGACGGGACTTGAACCCGCGACCCCAAGGGCCACAACCTTGTGCTCTGCCAGCTGAGCTACACCCTCCATATTAGGATTAATATTATATGCTCCCTTTTCTTTTTTTTCAACTAAGTTTTTCTTCCCAATACTCTATTTGTTTTAAAATTTGTTCTTTTGCTGTTCCACCATAAGACTTTCTTGCATCAGCTACATAGTAAGGGCTTAAAATATTTAACGCGTCTTCTTCAAACAATGGTGAAAACTTTTTAAGTTCTTCTAAAGAAATATCTTCAAGTTCTCTATTCTGCTGAGTTAAATAACCTACAATCTGTCCTACAACATGGTGAGCTTCTCTAAAAGGAAGTCCTTTTCTAACAAGGTAGTTTGCTAAATCTGTTGCTAAAGCAAAACCTCCAGCTGCTTTTTCCATTATATTTTTTCTTGGTTTTAATCCTTCTATTATCTTTGTCATTCCTATAATAGAGCCTTTAAGGGTTCTAACAGCATCAAAAACAGGCTCTTTGTCTTCCTGAAGGTCTCTGTTATAAGCCATAGGAAGTCCTTTAACTACTGTAAGAAGAGCAACTAAATCTCCATAAACTCTACCTGTTTTTCCTCTAATAAGCTCTAAAACATCTGGATTTTTTTTCTGAGGCATTATAGATGAGCCTGTTGTAAGTTTATCTGGAAGCTCTACAAAGGAAAACTCAGCAGAATTCCATATAATAAAGTCTTCTGATTGTCTTGATAAATTTGACATACATATAGCAGCATCAGATAAAAACTCTATTATCACGTCTCTTGATGCTGTTGCATCTAAAGAATTTCTCATAATTTGAGAAAAGCCAAGTTCTTTAGCTGTCATTTCCCTGTCTAGTGGAAAATCAACTCCTGCTAAAGCTCCACTTCCAAGGGGCATTTGGTCTATTCTTTTTAACGTATCAGAAAATCTTTCTTCATCTCTGTTATACATTTCAAGATATGCAAGAAAATAATGTGCCATTCTTATAGGCTGAGCCCTTTGAAGATGTGTATATGCAGGCATCACAATATCAACAGTTTCTTTTGCTTTTTCTAAAAGGGCTTTTTTTAGTTGTCTTAACAACTGGATAATATTCTGTGTTTCTTCTTTCAGATAGAGCCTGAATGCCGTTATAACTTGGTCATTTCTACTTCTTCCTGTATGAAGTTTTCCCCCAGCGCTTCCAATCTTTTCTGTAAGAGCTTTTTCTATGTTCATATGAACATCTTCAAGCTCTCTTTTCCATTGAAAACGACCTTCTTTTATTTCTTTTTCTATCTCCTTTAAGCCCTCTATTATTTTTTGAGCATCTTCTTTTGGTATTATTCCCTGCTCTCCTAACATTCTTGCATGGGCTATACTACCTTTTATATCATAAAGAGCAAGCTCTTTGTCAAAAGAAACACTTTCTGTAAACTCCTCAACAAATTCATCTGTTCCTTCAGAGAATCTTCCACCCCAAAGTTTCTTTTCAGACATGTATTTACCTCGACAAAAATTTTTAAAACAATTATAGTATCAGAATTCAAAATAAATTTTTAAATGGTGAAATTTAGATGGGAGTTGGAAATTTAATAAAAAAAGCTTTTATATATTTACCTATTTTAGGACTTATAATCTCTCTTTTATTTTTTTTCTTTTGGAATAGAAAAAATAATCTTGAAGAAGCTTATTTATTTCAAAAAACTTATAAAATAAACTCTGAATTTAAAGCGGTTTTAGATGGATATGATAAACTTATATCTTTCTTCTTTAAGGAAATTATAAATAAAAATGAAGAAGCGAAAAAAATTATATATAATGCTTCT
>JAADDV010000140.1 GCA_013153795.1 Aquificota bacterium
TTTTTTAATTTTTATAAAACCGATTTCCAATGTGAAAAATTGCAATTTTTGGCACGATTTTTGTCCTAGCTTAATCTCATTTAAACTTTTTGTTAACTTTTACTTACTGGATACTTATTGACTGTCAAGCTTTAGTCGACCTCTGAAAAATTTACCTATTTGAGACTCATTCTCATAGGATTCCAAGCGCAAAAACCGATATGCGTCATTGTATATCAACGGTTTGTCGGTCTCCAGGGTTTTTTAAAGGATTGGAGGTCGACGGAAATTTTCTTTCATTTGACAGACGTGTAAAAATTTTTTATATTATTTTTCGATAAGATATTTCAATGTTTCTTGGAAACTGAATATGTATATCATTTCAGGGGTTTTTAGAGTGCCTATAAGGAATTGAAACAAGATTTTATCATATATGCAGTAGTGAAAGCAATGGGGTTTTTAGAGTGCCTATAAGGAATTGAAACATGCATTCAGTTCCTCTGGAACATCTAAACACAGGCAAGTTTTTAGAGTGCCTATAAGGAATTGAAACAACATGTTCACAAATTTTCTTCTAGATTTTGGTGTGAGGTTTTTAGAGTGCCTATAAGGAATTGAAACAACATACAGAAAACAATCTTTTAACGAAGAATATATTGAAAAGTGTATTTGGATTACTTGACTTGCTTTTGAAGATTTGATTTGGCTATTTGAACGGTATCTTTAAGCCAGTCTACGGCTTCTGTGTCGTATTTTTATATTTTTCATATAGCTCTATAGCTTTAATATCATATTGGTATAAAAGGTCTAAATCTTCAGGAGGAAGGAGGTGTTTGTTTTCTTCTAATATTTTCCTTTCTGTATACATTACAGATGCTTCTGGATCATCTTCATCAAAGTAATTTAAATCTATCCCGTAATTTTTCAAAAGCTTCTTTAACTGCTCTACTGTATACATCTTCCTCAACCTCGCTTCCTTTTAATATACGGTCATTTAACCAATCTCTTTTAGAAAATACATAGCTAACCTGCGATTTTCTGCCTTTTTCTATTAACACCCTATCGTGATTCGCAAGTATACTAATATTGCTTCAACGTAATGGAATTCTGCATTTTCATCTGATATATGACCTTTTGCAACCCTTTTGTTTACGTGTTCTATTCTCTTATATCAAAACCTTCATTGACAAGTTTTTTTTATATTTCAGTGCAAATCTTTCTTTTTTAGAGCGTCTATGAGAAATTTCTCCTTCCCAATATTTCCGCGATATTTTCAAAATTCATCGGTAGCTTTATAAATCCTTATTCTCTGTAAGATTCTATCTAGTTTTTCCAGTTCAAAGCTTTTGTCTTTCTGTAGTATATTATCTAGTTTGAAACTAATAATTTAGGAGAAAAAATGAATATAGTTGTTTTTGGACTTGGAGCTTTAGGAGTTGCTTTTGCTACTTTTTTAAAAGAAGATGGTCATAAAGTTTATGGAATAACGAAAGAAAAGTATCTTCCATATTTAAAAGACAAGATTTTAAAAGTTGAAGGTATCTGGGGAGAGCACGAAGCAAAGCTAGATGGTATTTATTCATCTGTTGATGATATAAAAGAAAATATTGACCTTATACTATTAACAGTAAAATCTTACGACACAGAAAAAGCAGTGAAAGAAATAAAAAAAATAGTTTCAGAAAACACATATGTCCTTGTTGCCCAGAATGGATATGGAAACTACGAAATAGTTTCAAAAGAGATAGGAAAAGAGCATACTCTTTTAGCAAGAGTTATTTTTGGCTCAAAAGTTATAAAACCTGGACATGTAAAAATCACTGTAAATGCAGATGATGTAAGAATAGGAGACCCTTCAAGAACTATCCCAGAAGAAGAAATAATAAAAATAGCCTGTGCTATAAAACATGCCGGAATACCTGCTTCTTATGATAAAAATGTTTATAAAACATTATGGGACAAAATTCTTTACAACAGCGCTTTAAATCCTCTTGGAGCTTTGCTTGAATGTAGTTATGGAACACTTGCAGAAAATAAAGAAACAAAGCAGGTTATGGACAATATTATTGAAGAAATCTTTACTGTAGCAAAAGCCCATAATATAGAGCTAAATTGGAACTCTCCAGAAGAATACAAAAAACATTTTTATGAAAATCTTATTCCTCCTACAAAAGACCATTTTCCTTCTATGTATTACGATATAAAAGAAGGGAAAAAAACAGAGATAGATGCGTTAAATGGCGCTATAGTTAAACTGGCAAAAGAAAAAGGAATAAAAGTCCCTGTAAATGAAACAGTTGTAAATCTTTTAAAAACAAAAGAAAAACTATCTCTTATGAACAAGACAGTTAGCTAGAATAAGGTCTTCTTTTGTCGTTATTTTAAAGTTTAGTATAGAACCTGGATTTACCGTAATTTTGTAGCCTGCTTTTTCCATTAAAGAAGCATCATCAGTTCCAAAAAAACCTTCCTTTTTTGCTTTTTCATGAGCTTCTTTTAACTTTTTAAAATCAAATGCTTGAGGAGTCTGCACAATATACAGCTTTTCTCTATCTAGCGTTTCCTTTACGTTGTCATTTTCTACAACTTTTATTGTATCCTTGGCTTTGTAAGCTGTTATACTTCCATCCCAACCTTTTTTAACATTTTCAATAGATTGGAGAAACATTTTTTCTGTTGCAAAAGGTCTTGCTGTGTCGTGGATAATAACAATATCAGCGTTATCTATATATTGAAGAGCATTATAAACAGAATCCTGTCTTTCCTCTCCACCTGCAACCTTTTTTAAAGGAGTAAAAGAAGGAGGATTTATTCTTTCTAAATCCTCCTCTGGTAAAACAAGGATAATTTCATCTATAACATCAAGTCTGTTTAACGTATTTAGAGAATATTGGAAAAGAGGTTCACCTTTAAGCTTTATAAACTGCTTTTTTTCGCCAAATCTTTTTCCTTTTCCTGCTGCAAGCAAAACAGCTACTATTTTCATTTATCTCACCTGCGGAGCTTCTTCTTCCTCTGGTATTTCCTGTCCAGAAGGTATACCTTCTACAAGCTCTCTCATTAAATCTTTTACATGAACAAGCCTTTTTATCCTATACCCATTTGAACCACTAAAGAAAAGACCTGTCTCTGTTCTGCCAAGGTATGCGTCCCCTAGTCTATCAGCTATACAGTATCCTACTTTTTTAGCTTCTTCTCCATGATTACATGGAACAACACAGTTTGAAACACATTTAACCTCTGGAGCTGTTCCTTGTTCTATATCTTTTATAAGCTTTGTAACAACTCCTCTAGCTGGATATCCAACAGGAGATTTAAGAAGAATTATATCTTCTTTTTTTGCATTTATGATAACTCTTTTAAACTCATCTGAAGCATCACATTCATATGTTCCTACAAATCTAGTTCCCATCTGAACACCAGCAGCCCCAAGAGAAAGATAATACTCTATATCTTCTTTATCCCAAATTCCACCAGCAGCAATGACAGGAAAATCTCCCCATTTATCTCTTTCTTTAACTACTTCTTGAACTAAATTTTCAAGCTGAAATTCAGGTTTAAAACAGTCTTCATATGGTATTCCTTGATGTCCACCAGATTTTGGACCTTCTACAACAACAGCATCAGGAAGTCTGTTGTATTTTTTCTTCCAGTGTTTACATATCACCCTTAAAGCCCTTGCAGATGAAACAATAGGAACAAGAGCCACATGAGGCTCAGGAGCGTATTTAGGAAGCTGTAGAGGAAGCCCTGCACCTGTTATTATGATATTTGCTCCTGCTTCTATAGAATCTCTAACAACTCTACCGTAGTCTGTAATCGCATATAAAATATTAACTCCTATAACAGCTTTTTCCCCACCAGCAATTTCTTTAGCATCTCTTATTATCCTCTGAAGAGCTTCTTTACTATGGATATACTTACTCCCTATAGGTCTGCCATCTTTTAGCTTTACATAATTTGGGTATCTATATCCTGTCCCAACAGATGAAACAACTCCAAGACCACCATATTTTGATACTGCACCTGCTAGATTTTCCCACGATATACCAACACCCATACCACCCTGAATAATAGGATATTCTATTTCATATTGACCTATTCTTAATGAAGGCATAGCCATGTTTATACTCCTTTTATATCAGGTAAAATTTTTTTCGCTTTTAAGATTTTAGTTATTGTGTTGTAATACTCAGGCTCCCCAGCTCTAAAAGCAAGCTCATCAATCACAACTTTACCATCTTTATCTATATGACCTTTAGCTATAAAATCAGCATTAAAAATTCCAGGGCGTCTTTTATGCTCATAAGAAAGAAGACCTAAAACGCCAATTTCTTTTTTTTCATTTTCTTTATAAACTACATCAAGTCCAAGCACATTTTTAACAGCAAAATTTTGAAGAACATGTTCTTCAATTCCTTCTTTTACATTCCACTCAAAAGGCTTCTTCTCATATATAGCCCTGATTTTTTCTTTTTTTCTTTCTTTTAATTTCTTTTTTAAATCCTTTGGTGATGAAGATATGCTTTGAGATGAATTACTCTGATTTTTCTCAGGTTCTTCCTGATTTCCAAAAGGAAATTTTATAACTTTTCCCATAATTTTCACCTGCTTTGTATTCTGTTTTTATTATAACAGATATATAATAGAGGACTGTTTTTCTGGATACCTTTTTTCCGCCGAAATATATTATTAAAAACTTCTATAATATTTTACAGGGGAATTTTATGAGGAATCTTTTCTTTTCTTTACTTATTTTTAGCTTTTCTTTTGCAATAACTGAAGCAGAAAAAAATCAGCTTATAAAAGTAATTCAGGGAGCCTATAAAGATAAAATCTATTCTGTAGCTATAACAAAAAGTAAAGAGTATCTAAAAAAAACAGATAAACAGGATATATATAGAAAGCAAATATATAAGATTTTATTTTACTCTCTTTACTATAGCAAAAACAAAACAGAGTTTTGGAATTTTATTAGAAAAATAGAATCAGAAAATTTACCTTCAAAAGATAAAGAAACTTTTTATAAACTGATTTTTTTCT
>JAADDV010000168.1 GCA_013153795.1 Aquificota bacterium
AAACTCCAAAAAGAATTCCTAATATAATCCCAAGAACTGTAAGATTTTCAATACTTAAAAATCTTTTCATAAAGACCTCCTTCCTTTTTTATTTTTATTAAATCACAGAATATAAAAAGTAAGAAAACTTTGAACTTCTTTTTTTAAATGAGATATATTAAGAAGGCATAAATTTTCTTTTAAGGAGGAAAAAAATGGAAGTTTTAAAAAGCTGGGATTTAAAATTGGATTTAGTTAAAACTAAGTCAGGAGCTATTTTATACAAAATTACTTTGGGACCAAAACACTTTTTCTTAGAGCAAAATTATTTAAAAGATAGTAAATATGGAATAGCTTATAGAAAAATAAAAGAGAAATATCCTGAGTTTTATATGTTTTGGGAAATTAAAGATAATCAATATACAGGTAGATTATTAGCAGGAGCTATTTTAGAAAAGAAAGATATAGATGAATTTATTATAGGTATTCTCAAAAGTGAGGAATTTAAAAAACACGAGGATATCAGGGAAGAGATAGAGGGGGTTTAATATTATGGAAGTCAAAATAAACTGGAGTGAACCTATAGAGATTTTTAAACCAGGTAAATATAACACAGATGAAAAATTTATCGAACATTTAAGGAAATTTATAGAAGAAAACGAAAATCCTTATTTAAATGAAGCTGGAATATTTATGTTTTTATCTGGACAGATAAAGCCTGAAGAAAAACTTTCTGTAATTATAATAGAAGGCACAGCTGACCATTCTATAAAAGAAAGAATTGTAAAAAGAAAAGGTCATGTAAGAGAGTTTAAATGTTTATACAAAAATTACAAAGATGAAAACCTTTTTTTAAAAATTGGAAAAATCCAAAATCTTGAATTAAACCCTGAGATAATACAAAATATTGTATGTGCTTTTATTGACTATGCTTCACCTTCCTGTATGGAGCCATGTAAACAAAAACCAGATAAAATAATAATTTTTAATGAAGGGAATTTTTCTCCTCTTCATAAAGTCTATGGAAAGGAAGAAGAATAAATATAGGAGGTAAGAAATGGAGTTATGGGTTTCTGTAGCTGGTGAAAAAAAGAAACTTCAAGGTTCTTTCAAATCTGTTATGGAGCAAGTAGTAGAATTAGGAAAAGATAAAGAAATAAAGCTTTTATCAGTTCATTCATCTAAAAAAGAGCTTAGAAGATTAAAAAGAGAACTTAGAGCTCATAACAAAGACTTATATCAGACAGCAAAAGATTTAGTTAAATGGTTTTTAACAAAAGAATATAGAAAAACTAACCGCTGCCTAAAAGAACTCAGAAAAAAATCTGATAAAAGGTCTAAAGAGCTATATCAAGTATATTCAGAAAAACTAAAGGAAATAGAATCTAAGTGTGAAACAGTAAAAGCTGCATAAACTATTGGGCTGAGCTAACTCTCAGCCCAACTTTTATGGTAACAACACTGACAATATCACATAACAAAGCAAGTAGATAAAAACACAAAAAATTTAAAGCTATTTTTAACAAAAACTAAAAGTAAAAGCAAAAAATTTCTCTCATTTTTAACCAGCATTTAAAACAATTTATAAGCTTTTTATATCTATGTTAAAATTTATTTTTAAATCTAAATGTTATATATCTTAGTAAAGATTAAAATTTCTAAACTAATTTTCAATTTAAGGATTAAGCAATGCATGAATTATTTCTTGCTTTATTTTTAATTTTTGTTTCAGCAAGATTTTTTGGAGAACTTTTTGTTCGATTTGGGCTTCCTGCAGTTATTGGAGAGCTTTTTGCTGGTATTGTTTTAGGCCCTAGTTTATTAAATATAATACAACCAAATGAAGTTTTAAGACTTTTAGCTGAAATAGGAATTCTTCTTCTTTTATTTCAGGTAGGACTAGAAACAGATTTAAAGAAAATTAAAGACACAGGTATTAAATCTATCATTGTTGCAGTAGTAGGAGCTGCTGTCCCTTTTATAGGAGGTTTTTTAGTCAGTTATTACATATTTCATCAGCCAGTTATCGTTTCTCTTTTTATAGGAGGGACTTTAACAGCTACAAGTATTGGAATAACGTTAAGAGTTTTTGAAGATTTAGGAAAACAAAGAACTTCAATAGCTCAGATTGTAGTGGGAGCTGCAGTTATAGACGATATTATAGGAGTTGTTTTACTTGTCTTTATTAATGAGTTTATGATTGTAGGAGAAGTAAAGATTGAAGATATTATTCGAGTAATCTTTCTTATCTTCTTTTTCTTAGGAGTTGCTCCTGTTGCTGCTTATATTCTATCCCATTTTGTAAGAAGACTAGAGAGAACAAGTCATTTACCAGGTTTTGTGCCTACTATAATAGTTTCTCTTATCTTTCTATTTGCCTATGTTTCTCATATATTTGGAGCTCCTGAGATTTTAGGTTCATTTGCAGCAGGACTTGCTATGTCAAGAAGATTTGTTCTTCCTTTTGCTATAGCATTTCAAGCAGATGAAAGATTTTTACAGAAAGTAGAAAGAGAAATGAAACCTATTATTTATCTATTTACTCCTATCTTTTTTGTTATGGTTGGTCTTTCTATGAATATAAGAGAAATTCATATAACTGATTTTGAACTTTTTATATTTGCTTTAATTCTTCTTATTATAGCTATTGTAGGTAAATTTGTTGGCGCCTTACTTTTAAGAAAACTTTCTTTAGTTAAAAAAGCCATTATTGGGGTATCTATGATACCTAGAGGTGAAGTTGGACTTATATTTGCTGAACTTGGAAAAACAAATGGTGTTTTAAAAATGACTATATATGACGCTCTATTATTTATAATTATTGTTACAACAGTAATAGCTCCTTTTCTTATAAAATGGTTGTTTAAGTATGAAGAAACGTTAGAAGAAGAAAAACATCATAAATAATGAAAAAAAGAAGTTTTTTTGAGCTTTATCTTACTTTAGTATCTGCATTTAGTCTTTTTATAGCTGCTATAAGTTTAGCAGCCATTATAAGCAAGCTTGGAAGTTATTATTTTATTTCATGGGAAGAGTATAAACAACAACATATATGGGAATTAAAAGCTCCCTGTGAAAATATTATAAAAACTCAGGAAAAAGGAAAATTTTTGACCTCTCCTGAATGTATACAAGAAAATGAAAAAAGATTATTTTTAAAGAGAAAAATTGAGCTAAAGAAAACTTTAATTACATATATACCTCTATTCTTTATTTTTCTTCTTATCTTTGGACTGCATTATCATTTACTTTTAAAAATAAACAAAAAAGAAAAGTTATAAGCTTAAATAATCTTAAGATATAATTATTTTTTCTAAGCTTAAATAGGGGGAGAATATGGTTATCAGGAAACTGTTTGAAGAGTTCGATGAAAATACAATCAGACTTTATGTGCAAAAAAATGCAGACTATTACATTGCTAAATGGAGATTAATGGCTACATCTGGAAGCAAAACTTCCTGGAATTGGGCAGCTTTTTTCTTTACAGCTAACTGGATGGGCTATAGAAAGATGTATCTATACGCTTTTATATATATAGTTCTCAACATAGCTACATTAGTTCCGATAATTGGTCTTGTTTTATGGATACTTCTTTGGGTAGGAGTTGGAGTATATGGAAACTATTTATACGGACAAAAGACATATGAAAGTCTTGTAAAATTAAGAAATGAATATCCAAATGAAGAAATATTCAAACAAATGCTTGTTAAACATGGAGGAACCTCTGTTTTTGGAGTCATACTTGTGATTCTTATGGGCTTTATAATATATGCTGTTTTAGCAGCAATAGGAATGGCTTTACTTAATATGACCGAATATTCGGAGTTTTAAAATGAGTAGAAAACTTTTATTTGGTATTCATTGTCATCAACCTGTTGAAAACTTTTATGAAGTTGTAGATGAAGCTGTAGAAAAATCTTATAAACCTTTTTTTAAAATAGTTTCAGAAACAGATTTTAAATTCAGTGTTCATTTTAGTGGTTGGTTATTAGAATATATTCGTTTTTATCATAAAGATTTATTTTCTCTTATGAAAAAGTGTGCTGATAAAGGTCAGATAGAATTTTTTTCAGGAGGTTTTTATGAGCCAGTTTTAGCTTCTATTCCTTCAGATGATAGGAAACTTCAGATTAAAAAGTTAAATATGTATATAAAAGACCATTTTGGACAAACTCCTACAGGATTATGGCTAACAGAAAGAGTTTGGGATGATACTATCATAAAAGATATTACTGATGTTGGTATTCAGTATGTTATGGTAGATGATTATCATTTTATCTCTGTAGGCTTTAAAAAAGAGCAATTATATGGTTATTTTTTAACAGAAAATGAAGGTGTAAAACTTGGAGTTTTTCCTATAGATAAAACATTACGTTATATCACTCCTTTTAAACCTGTTGAAAAAGTTATTGATTACCTTATATCTCTGCCTGAAAATAAAGCCGGAATTATTTTTGACGATGGAGAAAAATTTGGAATATGGCCGAAAACTTACTGGTGGGTATATGAAAAAAACTGGCTTAAAGATTTTATCTGGGCTATAGAAAACAGTAAAGAAATTGAAAGTTCTTTATATAAAGATTTTTTTCAAAGCCAAAAACCTGAAGGGTTAGCTTACCTTCCTACTACTTCCTATTATGAAATGGGTGAATGGGCTTTACCTGCTGATGGTTTTCTAGAAATAGAATTTTTAAAGGAAAAGCTTATTAAAGAAGGATTAGAAAAGTATGTTGAAAAATATGTTAAAGGAAGTATATGGAAAAACTTTTTTGTAAAATATCCTGAATCTAATAGAATTCATAAAAGATTTTTAGAACTTTCTATAGAAAATAAAGATTTAAAAAATAATAAAGATTTTATAGAATCTCTTTTAGCAAGTCAGTGTAATGATGTTTTATGGCATGGGGTTTTTGGAGGTTTATATCTTCCAAATCTTAGAAACAATACTTATAGATTTTTAATAAAAGCAGAAAAAGAAGTTGATAAACAGAAAAAAGATATTCCATA
>JAADDV010000083.1 GCA_013153795.1 Aquificota bacterium
GCACTTTCACCATCTCCTTTTGCTGAAGCTCCCATACCTCCGCCAATTGTTTCATAGTATGTAAAATACTCTCCTGTTTCTGGGTTTATACCGCCTATTGTTATGTTATTCATTGTTCCTTGGGAAGCCGCTGGTATTTTATCTGGAATAGCTTTTGACAAAGCCTTTAAAACCACATCTACAATTCTCTGAGATGTTTCTACATTTCCTGCAGAAACTGCAGAAGGAAACACAGCATCTACTATTGTTCCTTTTTTTGTTTTTATTTTTATAGGTCTAAAACATCCTGCGTTTGTTGGTATATCTTTTTCAGCTAAAGCTCTAAAAACATAATAAACAGCTGATGTTGTTATTGCATAAACAGCATTTAAACTTCCTTCTACCTGTTTATCAGAATCTGAAAAATCCAGTAAACACTGGTCATCTTTTACTGTTATAGAAACAGAGATTTTTATTTCTTCATTTCCAAGTCCATCATCTTCTATGTAGTCCTGTGCTGTATACGTTCCATCAGGAATATTTTTTATTATCTGTCTCATTATTTTTTCTGAATATGTGAGAAGCTCTTTTCCATAAAATAAAACTTTTTCTAAGCTGTTTTGTATACATAGTTCTTTTAGTCTTTTTATACCTGTGAGATTTGCTGATATTTGGGCTTTAAAGTCTCCGTCTCTCTCTTCAGGGGTTCTGACATTGTTCTTTATAAAGTCTAGAATTTCTTTGTTTATTTTCCCTTTTTTTACAAGCTTTACAGGAGGTATATTTATCCCTTCCTGAAAAATAGAGTTTGATAGAGGCATTGAACCTGCTGAAATACCTCCAACATCTGCATGATGAGCTCTGTTTGCTACATAAAAAGAAGGTTTATCATCATCTATAAAAACAGGAGCTATGATTGTAATATCAGGTAAATGTGTTCCTCCTTTGTAGGGGTCGTTTAGTATAACCATATCCCCTTCTTCCATTTTTACACTTTCAATAGCAGATTTTACAGACATAGGCATTGAACCAAGATGAACAGGTATATGAGCTGCTTGAGCAATCATATCTCCATTTTCATCAAAAATAGCGCAGGAAAAATCCTTTCTTTCTTTGATATTAGCTGAAAAAGCTGTTCTTTGAAGGATTGCTCCCATTTCTTCAGCTATAGAGGAAAATCTGTTTTTAAAGACTTCAAGGAGAATAGGATTTACCTGCATTTACTCTTCTCCATAGATGATTTTATGAAGCCATGATTTTACTGTCATAGCAAGTTTTGTAAGGTCTACCTCTGGATTGATTACCTCAATAAACAATGTGTATAAGAAAACAGAAAGCATTCCAAAAAATACAAGAGTCTGGATAAACATCCCTGTATGGTAGTTTCTTTTTAAAAGACTGTCTTCAGGTTTGAATGGGTTATAGTATATATCTATCTTTTTTCCTTCTGGAAACTTATCTACTATTTTTTTTATTGTGTTGTAGTCTGATTCTAGATTTGTTAAAAAAATCCTGTTTGACCTGTATTTTTTTCCATTTACTTCATATTCATACTCAACAAGAGGATAATAAGCCTCATAAGCTATCTGATTTTCTACTTTTTTAACCTGGGATTTTACAATGGTCCCTGTTGTTTTTTTGTAAAAAAATATCCTTACAAGTCTATATAAAAGATAAAGAGTTATAAGTCCTATAACAGCTACCCAGAATCCAAAAGGCAAAAACAAAAATCTATCTTCCACCTTTTTTTCTCCATTTTATGTTTTTGTATATTTTAGTATAACTTTGGGCTAAAAGATTGCTACTGATAGGATGACAAAAACATAAAGGTTTTTATAAAAGTGTCCCGTTTCAGAAAAAGCCTCTTTTCGGGACAGTTGATTTTTCATTGTAAATTCTTAAATATTAAGGTCAAAAGCATCAAATTTATAAACAAAAACGGGACAGGGAATTTTTATCTATAAATTAAAACACACGCCGTATATTCCTTTTATAACCTGGTACATTTTTTCAAAATCCAGTGTTGCTATAGTATCTGTTTTTCTGTGATAGTTTGGATTTCTATAAAAGGCTGTATCTGTAATCATAACTGCTTTATATCCAAAATGCCAGTAATTTCTATGGTCTGAGTAGTCTACTCCCGGAACTATAACAGGAGCATTTATAGAATATGCTGGGATAGAGGAATGTTTTTTTATAAGCTCTCTTATTTTAACTGTTATCTTTTTTTGTCCTGTTTTTCCAACAACACCAATAAAGTTTCCTGTTGATGGATATAAAAACTTCATAAATGGAAATGGAAAAGATTGGGAGTTTTCTTTATCTGAAAAATATCCTATCATCTCAAGGCATATCATAATCTCAACGTCTGCTTTTTCTTTATAAAGACTTTCAGCATGGACATAACTTCCCATTTTTTTTGTTCCAAAGAAAGGCGGTTCTTCGTTTGGATAAGCTACAAGGTCTATACGATATTTTAATAAAGGTTTGTTTTCCTTTAAAAGTCTTGAAAGCTCTAAAAGACCTGCTACACCGCTTGCATTGTCATCTGCTCCAGGGGTATCTCCTGCAACATCGTAATGAGCTCCAATAACTATTCTTTTTTTGGCTTTTATATTAAATGAAGCTATTATGTTTTTGTAGATTTTCCCTTCTGCTTCAAATGGTTGAATTGTTGTTTCTTCTGCGTTTTCTTTGAAGATGCCCTCTATGTAAGAAGCAGCTTTTTCCAAAGAATCTATGTTTAGATAGTTTCTGAAAGGTCTTATACTTGTGAGAAACTCTACATCTTTATAAACTCTTTCAATCTGTTTTGACTGCATACCCTATTATATGATAGTTCACTGGTATAAAAGGACTGTTGAATCTGACTGTTTTTATTTCAGACTGAGGGAAGAATGCCTTTATAAGCTTTCCTGTTTCCCTTTTTAAATCACAACCTTCAAAAAGCCATTTCCAGCCTTTATAAAGAATATCCTGTGTTTTTGATATTAAACCTTCTTTGGGAGCTTTTATATGCTCTATAAAAATAAAGACTCCTCCAGGTTTCAAAACCCTTCTTATCTCTTCTACTACTTTTACTGGTGATTGGACACTGCAGAGAACCAGGGTAGAAACAACTCCATCAAAAGAGTTGTCCTCAAATGGGAGATTTTCTGCGAAACCTTCTTTTACACGGATATTTAAAGGATATTTGTCAGCCTTTTTAAGAAAGTATGAAAGCATATCTTTACTTGGCTCTATAACTGTCAAGTTTGTTCCTTCTTTATAGTAAGGGAGGTTTGTTCCAGTGCCAGCCCCAATTTCTAAAACATTTTTTCCTAGCTTTGAAAAAAGCTCTTTTTTGTAATCGCCATAAACATGATGTAAATACCATTCAAGATTTTTCATAAAAGCTGCATTAAACTTACTTTTACATCCACATGTTGTATTCATTTTATGCCCAGCCTTACAAATCTAATTTACTTTTTGTAATAATAATATCAAACTCTTTTAAAGAAGGCTCTTCTAATATTTCAAACTGCTCTTTTATTACTTTTGGAGAAACAAATTTATCTCTGTTTTTTAAAAACTGTCTTTTTATTGAAAGATTTTTATCTGGTTTAAAAAACACAGCTATTTTTAAATAATCCTTTGCATCATATAAAAATTTATTTCTAGCTTTCTTTTTTAAATTTGTATTATCTATATAAACAATATTTTTCTTTGTTTCCTTAAGTTTTCTTTTAGCAATAGGGAGCAATTTTATTTTTTGCTTATTTGAATATTCATAAGCTTTCTTGTATAACTCTTTTTTGTCCTTTATCTTTGCTCCCGTTTTTAAAAACTCATCAAGCCGTATTTTATCAAAAGATATATACTCTATATCAAAATCTTTTGATAGATTACTGTAAAGAGTTGTTTTTCCACTACCTGATAAACCTATAGGCATTATTAAAATCTTTTTATTTTTATTTGCTTTTAAAATATCTTTCAATATTTTCATTCTTAACTTTAAATACCTACATCGAAAGAATTTTTTTCGTAAAATAAGGAAAGAATAACAAATTAAACTTTAGAGGAAAAGATGAACAAAATTTTAAAAAGTCTAAAACCCTATCCAATGGAAGAGTTAAACAAAATAAAAGCTCAGCTTAAAGAAAAAAATATAAAAATTTATGATTTTGGGACAGGGGACCCTAAAGAGCCTACAGACCCTAAAATAAGACAGGCTCTTATAAATGCTGTTCCAGAAGTAAGTCAGTATCCTTCTGTTTATGGAAAAGAAGAACTTAGAAACACTATCGCAAAATGGTTTAAAAATAGATTTGGTGTTTCTTTAGACCCAAAAACAGAGATTATCCCATCGGCAGGTTCTAAAGAAGCTATTTTTCATTTTCCTCTTGTTTTCATTGACCCAGAAGAAGATAAAAAAAGAGTTATATTTGGAACCCCTGCTTATCCTGTTTATGAAAGGGGAACACTATTTGCAAATGGAATACCTCATCCAGTCCCTCTAAAAGAAGAGGATAGGTTTCTCCTTAGACTAGACAAGATAGAAAAATCTATTCTTGAGGAGACAAAAATCGTATGGATTAACTATCCTCACAATCCAACAGGAGCAACAGCCCCTTCTTTTTATTTTGATGAAGTTTATGAGATATGTAGAGAGTATGACATAATTCTGTGTTCTGATGAGTGTTATACAGAGATTTATTTTGATGAAAGGGAAAAACCTCCTTCTGCTCTTCAGTCTGGTAAAGAGGGAATTGTGGTCTTTCACTCTCTTTCAAAAAGAAGTGGAATGACAGGATATAGAAGTGGCTTTATTGCTGGAGACCCAAATCTTATAACAGAATATAGAAAATACAGAGCTTCCTTTGGAGTTGCCAGCCCAGATTTTATACAGGCAGCTGCCATAGCAGCATGGTCTGATGAAGAGCATGTAAAAGAAAGAAGAAAGATTTTCAAGAAAAAAAGAGATATATTCCTTTCTTTTCTAGATAAAATAGGGCTAGATTATCTATACCCTGAAGCAAGTTTTTATATTTGGATAAAAGCACCTGAAGGAATAACAGGGAAAGAATATGCTAAACATCTTTTAAAATATGGTATCGTTGTATCTCCTGGAGAAAATTTCTGTGCAGGGATTGAGATTAAAGAAGGAAAATGTCAATCTGATTACTTTAGAATAGCCCTTGTGCCAACTCCAGAAGAATGTATTGAAGCTACAAAAGTTTGGGAGAAAGCCCACAAAGATTTAATTTCAAAGAAATCTTTATATTTTCGATAATGTTATAATCTTTTTAAGAAAGAGATATAAAACATAAGTGTGGAGGGTTTTATTATGCCAAAAATAGCAAAAAATGTTGAAGAATTGAAAAGTTTTTTATCAGGAGTTGTATCTACTGATAATGGAAATGTTTCTATACTAGATGAAAAAAAGCTCCGAGAAACAGTTATAGACGACCTTATCTATACTGCTGTATTTTCTGAAGATGAAAACACAAAAGAAGAAGCAAAAAGACTTATAAGAGAGATAGCAAATGAATTTGGAGCTATAGCAGCTTCTATTCATGATTTTTATATGGCAATGGGAAGAGGAGAAGTAGACAAAATAACAACCCCTGCTGTAAACATAAGAGGAATGACATACGATGTTGCAAGACAGATGTTTAAAGTTGCAAATAATCACAATGTTGGAGCTTTTATATTTGAGATAGCAAAATCAGAAATTGGATACACCTTCCAGAGACCTTCTGAATACGCAGCATGCGTTTTGGCAGCAGCTATAAAAGAAGGCTACAAAGGACCTGTATTCATACAAGGAGATCACTTCCAGTTTAACGCAAAAAAATATGCAGAAGACCCAGAAAAAGAACTTCAGGCAATAAAAGACCTTACAGCTGAAGCCGTAGAAGCAGGTTTTTACAACATAGATATTGACCCTTCTACCCTTGTTGATTACTCAAAACCAACTTTAAAAGAGCAGCAGTATCATAACTACGTATGTACAGCTAAAATGACCCAGTTTATAAGAGAAATAGAGCCAGAAGGGGTTACAATCTCTGTAGGAGGAGAGATTGGACACATCGGAGGTAAAAACTCAACAGTAGAAGAGTTTGAGGCATTTATGGAAGGATATTTAGAAGAACTTCCTAAAGGAATGCCAGGAATATCAAAAATATCAGTCCAGACAGGAACAGAACACGGAGGTGTTCCTCTACCAGATGGAAGAGTGGCAGAAGTAAAACTTGATTTTAATGTTTTAAGGGATATCGGAAAAGTTGCAAGGGAAAAATATGGACTTGGCGGAACAGTTCAACATGGAGCTTCAACACTTCCAGATGAGCTTTTTGATAAATTCCCAGAAAGCAACTGTTGTGAAATCCATCTTGCAACAGGTTTCCAGAATATTATGTATGACCTTATCCCAGAAGATTTCAGACAGAAAATCTACAGCTGGCTAAAAGAAAACCTTAAAAATGAATGGAAAGAAGGCTGGACAGAAGAGCAGTTTATATACAAAACAAGAAAAAAAGGTTTTGGACCATTTAAATACGAGTGGTGGACATTAGACGAAAAATACAAAAACAAAATTCTTGAAGCTTTATACAACAAATTTGAGTTTTTATTTGGAAAACTAAATGCATTTAATACAAAAGACCTTGTTGAAAAATATGTAAAACCTGTAAAACTTCCTTACGGAGCTATCAGAAAATAATCAAATCTGGCAGGGTTTTCCCTGCCGTCTTATATTAAAATTTACACATACCCAAAAGAGGTTCTTAACATGCCTACCACAGCAGAAAGAAAAAAAATCCAGAAACCACAGCCTTACAGATTCACCATAAAAGACCTCCAAAAGATGTATGAGATAGGACTGTTCAAACCAGAAGAAAAAATTGAGCTTATAAATGGAGAACTTGTTATGATGGCACCTATTGGATTTAGACATATGAAAACTGTTGATAAGTTAAACAAAATTTTAAGTAGTGTTTTAGCTGATTCAAACTATATTGTAAGTGTCCAGAATCCTATCAAAAAAAATGAAAAAGATCTTTTATATCCAGATATAGCTATATATCCAGAAGAAATATACAAAAAAGATGACATTCCAAAAATAAAAGACGCTGTCCTTATAGTAGAAGTATCAGACACAACCCTTGAGTATGATAAAGAGAAAAAGCTTCCTATATACGCAAAAGGAAATGCAAAAGAGGTATGGATAGTAAACCTAAAGGAAAACTTTCTTGAGGTTTACACCCAACCATCAGGGAAAATATTTAAAAACCTAAAAATTTACAAAAAAGATGAAAAAGTAAAAATCTTTGATAAAGAAATAAACCTATCAGAAATCTTTTAATGGAGAGTGTTATTATGTCACAGTTAGACAAACAAATCCAGGCAATCAAAGAAATCTACAGAGAGATAGACAAATCAAAATCTAGAATCCAGCCAGTTATTATTGGAAAGTTTGCTTTGACTGTCTATACTCAAGGGATGTATCCAGCAAACATGATTTCATTTTTATTCCCTGATATAAAGCTTTTAACAAAAGTTCTAAAAAACCTTGGTTATCAACCAATGGGAGATTTCTGGACAAGAGGAGATATTGTTGTTGAAGTAAGTAAAAAGTTTGAACTTATTCCAACAGGCACATTTAACCAAATAGAAGTTGATGGCTCTATAATAAATGTTATATCCCTTGAGGACCTTCTTATAGACATGATGAGAGAGTGTCTTGCAGGAGATGAAACAGTTTGCCAGCTTATAGAAACCCTTATCCGCTCTTATAAGGAAGCAATAGACTTCCACTATATATTCCAAAACCTTAGAAACAAAAAAGCTGTAGCAAAATTCAAAGAGTATAAAAAACTTACAACAAATTAGGGTTTATAGGCTTTTACAAAGAGGAGTCTGTATTTTAAAACAGCTTCTTTTTTATAAGATTTAAACTTTTGGACAATTTCTCTTTTTTCTTTTAAAGAGGTTTTTTTTATATTTACAGCAACCCCTGTTTTGTGAAGATGGGATAAAAGGGAGTATCCATCCTTAAAAGAAAGTACAAAATCCTCAAAAAAGAAATCCTCAATACCAAACCCTGCTTTTTTTAAACTTTTTAAAATCTCTGGAACACATAAAAAATCAAATGTTTCTACTCCTAAAATCTCTTCAATAATATCAAGACTGCCATAAAAAGGAATATTAAAAACAAAAACTCCCTTTTCTTTTAAGACTCTGTATGTCTCTAAAAAAGATTTTTCAATATCTGTCCAGTGGAGGGAAAAATTTGAAACAGCAAAATCAAAAGATTTTTCCTTAAAGGGAAGTTTTTCTATATCGGCGATAACAGCTTTAGGATTTTTCTCTTTATAGAAGAGAATCATCTCTTTTGATATATCAATACCTATAACATTTTTATTTTCTAAAAAATCATATAAAAACCCAGTTCCACACCCTAGGTCAATACCAGTTCCATCTATAAAACCAGCAAAATCCCCAAGAACTTCTGCTGCTTCTTTTTGTAAAACAGCTTCCTTATTGTAGCTTTCAGCAAATCTTGAAAAGCTCAGTCTTACTAAATTTTTCAAATAAACAACCTTTTTGTTTTTTAGGAAGGATTATTATAAAGAAATCTCTTTTGAAAAAATATCTGCGTGGGTTAAAAAAGGAGCATGATGAGAGTCTACTAGAAGAAGCTTACTTCCTTTTATATGCTGATTAGCGTAAATACTTCCAAAAGGAGATATAATCTTATCCTGTTTTCCATGGATTAATATTGTCTCTATATCTATATTTTCTATCTCTTTTGTTAAGTCAAGATTTATAAACTCATTTAAAAGTCTTATACTTCCTTCCTTTTCAGGAAGAGGAATATTTTTAAAAGTATCACCAGCAGCAGTTTTTCTAAATGTATAAATGGTGTCTTTAAAATCTACTTTTAAAGCCATCATAAAAGCTTTTACTGCAACAGGATTATGACCTAGTTTTTTATCCTTAAACTTTGGGGAAAAACCAACAAGGACAATTTTTTTCAGATTCTTTGGTTTTCTCAACGTCACTAAAACAGAAACAGAAGCCCCTAAAGACCAACCAATAAGACATACATCGCTATTTTGCTTTTCAATCAAGGAAAAAATTTCTTTAGAAAATCTATCTAGTGTATTTTCTAGAGAATATTCCTTGTTTTCTCCATGAAAAGGTAAATCTAAAAGCGTATCCTCTTTTTTATAAAATCTCTTCCATATTTGAGAGGAAAAAGACCATCCATGAATAAAAAATCTTTTCATATACCATAAAGTTCATTCATCTTTTATTTTTTCTATCGAAATGTTTTGATTTGTATAAATACATATCTCACCAGCTATTTTCATAGCTTCTTTTACAATTTTTTCTGCAGATAAATCAGAATTTCTATATAACGCTAAAGCTGCTGCTCGAGCATAATCTCCACCAGAACCAATAGCTAAAATTGGTTCATCTGGTTCTATAACATCTCCATTTCCTGATATAAGGAACATTTTTTCTTTATCAGCTGCAACTAAAACAGCCTCAAGTCGTCTTAAGAATTTATCTGTTCTCCATTCTTTTGCTAATTCAACAGCTGCTTTTAAAAGATTTCCTCTAAATTTATTTAATTTCTCTTCAAGTCTTTCCATTAATGCAAGTCCATCGGCAGCACTTCCAGCAAAACCTACTAAAATCTTTCCATCTAGTAAAGTTCTTATTTTTTTTGCATTTGATTTTATTACACTATTTCCAAGGGTTACTTGTCCATCACCAGCTATAACAGTTTCATTATCCTTTCTAACAACAAGAATTGTAGTGCTTCTAGTTTTCTTCATAAAGCTCTTCTGCCTGTCTTACTTCTTTTATAACTTTAGGGTCATAAAGGAATATTCTTTTTGCAAAAAGAAAATGTCTAAGATAATAATCTTTATCTATATCTGAAATAATAACCCTTTTACTTGCAGAGGAAGCATGAATCATTTTTCCGTTTCCTATATATATGCCAACATGAGATGGATATTTTGCATATGTTTGGAAAAATAATAAATCTCCTGGCTTTAAATCTTCTCTATTTACTGTTATTCCAAGTTCAGCCTGAGCTCTTGCTGTTCTAGGTATTTTAATACCTGCTAATGCATACACTCTTTGAACAAAAGCAGAGCAATCTATCCCTCTTATTGAGCTTCCACCAAATCTATATCTTATACCAAGGAAACCTATAGCTAAGTCTATAATTTCTTTTTGAAATTCAGGAGCCGGAATTCCATCATCAATCATTACAGCTTTGTATCTTTGCTTTGCATACTCATTTTCTAAAGATTTCAGGTAATCATCATTTTTAAAACTTTTTGTTCCAGCTATAGATGTAGAAACTACTGAAAGAAAAGTTGAGATTAATAAAATCCGTTTAAAATTAATAACCCTCATCTTCCTTCTCCATACACCTCGCCCTTCCTAAGATAAGGAATATTATAGCATTTCGGGCAGGTTTTTTTTATCTTTAATATAAGTAAAATCAAAAATACTGCCATTAATATAAGTAATTGATTTTTATTAATTTGTCTATAAAATTCAAGATTATTATAAATGGCTATATGTAAATAACTTTTACAAATAACTGTAAATAACTTTTATAACAAATTTTTATAAAAATTTAATTAAGCTTACAGTTTGTAAATTTATTTTATAATTGTTAAAACATAGATATATCCTTAATTTAGGACTCTAAAAGCATTTAAGAAAACTAGAAACTATGAAAAAAATATTAATAACAAGAGAAAAAGAAGAAGCTTTAAAATTTGCCCAAAAGCTGAGAAATACTGAACTAGAGGTAATAATATTTCCAGTTATTAAAACAAAACCTATATATTTTGATTCTAAAATTATAAGCAAATATGACGTTTTTATATTTCCAAGTAAAAACGCAGTTAGGTATTTTTTTGAAAATGTATCTGCTGAGGATTTAAAAAAGAAAATTATTATAGCTGTTGGAGAAAAAACAAAAAAAGCATTAGAAAAAAAAGGTTTTAAAAATATCCTTTTACCTGAAAAGTTTTCATCAGAAGGAGTTTTAAGCCTTATACTAAAAGATATAGATTTCTTTAAAAACAAAAAAATTTTAATACCACGAGCTAAGAAAGGAATAGATATACTGCCACAAAAGTTAAAAAACGAAGTAAAAGAGATTTTTGTCTTACCAGTTTATGAAACAGTATTGAATATCCCAGAAAATAAAGAAAATGTAAAAAAGCTTTTTGAAGAGAAAAAAATAGACTTTTCAGTTTTTACAAGTCCTTCTACTATAGAAAACTTTTTGAAAATCTTTCCAGAAGAAGGAAGAGAGTATCTTAAATCAACATGTATAACAGTTATTGGAACAACTACTAAAAAAGCTGTAGAAGAGAAGGGATTAGACGTATGCCTAATCCCAGAAAAATTTACAATTGATGAAGTAATAAAAAAAATCAAAGAACAACTTTCATAGCCTGTGCTGCAGTTTTAGCCTTCTCTCTGGCTTCTTCAACTGTTTCACCTGAAGCTAAAGCAACACCCATTCTTCTTTTAGGTCTAGTAGTTGGTTTTCCAAATATTCTTATTTTTGTATCAGGAATAGATAATGCTTTTTCTAAACCTTCATACTTAGGGGCAACACCCCAATCTGAAGCATGGAAACAGTACGAAGCACCTGCAGGAACAAGCATTTTTATATCAATAGGAAGTCCAAGTATTGCCCTCAAATGTATTTCAAACTCAGACATATTTTGTGTAATCATAGTAACCATCCCTGTATCATGAGGTCTAGGGGAAATTTCATTAAACCAGACTTCATCTCCTTTAACAAAAAGTTCACACCCAAAAATACCATAGCCACCTAGAGCATCTGTTATTTTTTTAGCTATTTCTTTAGCCTTTTTAAGAGCTACAGAAGACATAGGTTGAGGCTGCCAGCTTTCCCAGTAATCTCCTTCAACCTGAATATGACCTATTGGTTCACAGAAAAGGGTGCCTTGATTTTTCGTTCTTACTGTCAGGAGTGTTATCTCAAAATCAAAATCTATAAACTCTTCTATAATAACTTCACTACCTTTTCCTCTTGCGTTTTCTTGAGCATAATACCAGGCTTTTTCTATATCCTCTTCTTTCCTGACGATACTTTGCCCTTTTCCTGAAGAACTCATTACAGGCTTAACAACAGCAGGAAGCCCAATCTCCTTTATAGCTTTTTTGTATGTATCTATATCTGAAGCAAATCTATAAGCAGAGGTTTTTAAACCAACCTCTTCAGCAGCAAGTCTTCTAATACCAATTCTATTCATTGTATAGTTAGTTGCCTTTGCAGAAGGAACAACATTAAATCCCTCTCTTTCAAGCTCTAAAAGCATTACTGTATCTATAGCTTCTATTTCAGGAACAATAAAATCCGGTTTTTCTCTATACACAATATTTTTTATCTGCTCACCATTCTTCATATCAATAACATAAGACCTTTGGGCAACTTGTTGAGCAGGAGCAAACTCATAACTATCTACAGCAATAACTTCAATTCCAAGTCTCAAAGCTTCTATAGCAAATTCCTTCCCAAGCTCACCACTTCCTAAAAGAAGAATTTTTGTTGCATTATGAGATAAAGGAGTACCTATTTGCATACTTACCTCTTTTGTTATTAATTTTTACAACTTAAATATTTTATTCTAAAATAAATTTGTTATTCATTTAAAACTATAAATTTTTTGTTTGATTTAAATCAATAAAGCTTTAAAATATTTACCATAAGTGTTTGATTTTTATCTATTTTTGCTTGTTATTAAGAATAATAAAGTTTAAGAAGATTTCTTATGAATAGGTAGTACATATTAATAAATTGATGAAAGTTTTATTAATTTATTAAATAAATGAAGAAAAAGTTTAAAATAGGTTTATTTTATGCTTGTCAAGAGAAACAACTTTTATTATTATTTATATTAATAAAAGAGACGAATATATTATTGAGGTTTAGTGCGTTTTTATTTTTTAGTCTAAGGGGGGTATTGTGAAAAAGTTTGTTTTTTCATTTTTGGGCATTCTTATAGGGTTTTCTGCGTTTGCAAGCCAGTTGTATATTAAGACTAATACTCCAGAAAATAAAATTAATATAGCTTTAGAAGCAAAAGAGTATCTAGCAGATAAACCTTATAATCTAGATTTTGCTGTAAAATCCCCCCTTGGAAATAATATCGGAGCAAGGATTATATATAAACCAGAAACTTCTCTTTTTACTACAGGGTTGTTTTTTATTTTTTATATAAAAAATGCTTACTTTTCAGATAATCTTGCTAAATGTTGGCTTGTTTTTTATGAACATAAAGGAGTTGATAACGACAACGATGGAGAAGGAGATACAAGTTACGATTTAAACAATGACTTAGATACGAATGATAGTTACCTTATTGCAGAAAGTTTAAAAATAAGAAAAAGTGAAATTCTATTTAGAGTAACAGATTACAAAGGAATAAGATATAAAAGTTTACATCCAAATAGTCTGTTATATTTAGCATGTGCTGAAATTAATGAATCCTTCGTAGGAGAACAGCAAAGAGATTTTTCAGACCCTCCAGCTCAACATGAAGATAAATATAATCTTGTTTTAAATTTAAAGTCCTCTTCTCCTATTATTCTTAGAAATAATGGACAAAACTGTGTTTGTATAGAAGTTATTGAAGCTTTTACATGTTGTCCTATGAAACACGTAGATGATTTAGCAACTAAAAAAGAATGTGTTATAGAGTTTAAAAATCAATTTTCTATAGATATGAATCCAAGTGTTTCATTTATAAATTCTTATCCACAAACACAAAATACAAGTTGTAAAACTTCTGAAAATGGTTTAATAAAATGTGTAGAATCTAATTCTTCAGTTTTAAAAGGTTTTGTAGATGAACCTAGTGGAAGCATTCTTATCAGTGATAGTTGCACAGACCCATTTTCATCATCAGGGACTATTGTTATAAGAAATAATCCAGATAATGATATACAAGACTGTATTCATCTTAAAGCTGATGGATGGAGAGGAAAATTAGAAGTCAAACTATATGATGTTAACAATATATATACTTGTGATAACTCAGATACAGGTTATAAAGCACTAGATTTTAAAGATAGAATGTTTATAGATAATAATGGAAATCCAAACAGTAATGCTCCTGGAGACCCAATTAATAAAAGAGGAAAAAATGATATTCCCCTTAAACCAGGTAAAGAATGTAGAAGTTTAGTAAATGTTTATGAAGAAGGTTCTCCATCTTCAAATACAATAATAGTTCCTCAAGCCTCTACTTGGGAAGATGATGTTTATGTAGGTGTAAATGGTAAGGAATATTTAAAAATGGTAAGATGGGGTCTTTCTTTAAACTTTGAGATTTATGATGATAAAGGAAATTTAGCTTATAGCTATTCTTTAAAAGAAAGCGATAAAGCAGTTTTAGATAAAATTAATGATTGTTGTTATGATAATGATTTTGGAGGATATTTCCTTTTATGGAAACCAAATGGAGATGAAGCATATATACCTTATATGTTAAATCTAAATCAGTTTAGAGTTATTGTATCTAATAACTCTTGCTGGGATGCTGAAATTTACGCCAGAGTCTGGGATTCTAAAGGTCATGTAGTAGATAATGTTTATATAGGCACAGTAGGAGCAAATTCATCAAAACTTCTCTTTGGAGATGAAATCTTTAAAAAAGCACAGGCTGAAAATCCAGAGTTAGGGCAAGGAGCTTCTCCATTATATTCAGTGATTTTAACTGTAGGAGCCCCTAAAAGAGATGTGGAGTTTGCAGCATATGATAATAGGGCTGGTAAAACTAAAATGGTTCCTGTTTATGATTTAAATGCCCATGATTTTACATACAGAAATGTAGAGTTCAACACAGACGCTTTTAAGAAATAAATTTTATACTTCTAACATTTTTTGGACAGTAAGTTTTGCACTCTCTCCAAGGGCTGTGAGATTATAACCACCTTCTAGCATAAATAAAAACGGAACATTTGCAGACTTTAGTATATTTTCAACTATTTTTCCAATACCCTCTGTTGAAACATTAAGATATGTTAGAGGGTCTTCTCTATGAAGGTCATACCCGGCAGAAACCATTATTATATCTGGCTCAAAGTTTTCAACAAGTTCTGGAAGTATTGTTGAATAAATTTTTTCATACTCTTCATCTCCTGTTCCTGCAGGAAGAGGAACATTGTATGTAAAGCCAAAGCCCTTTCCTATTCCTTTTTCTTCTGCTGAACCTGTCCCTGGATAAAATGGATACTGATGGGTTGAAAAATAAAATACAGTATCATCATCGTAAAATGCTTTCTGGGTTCCGTTTCCGTGATGGGCATCAAAGTCTATAATAAAAACTTTTTCAAAGCCTTGTTTTTGGGCATATCTTGCAGCGATAGCAATATTATTAAAAATACAAAATCCCATAGCTTTTGCATACTCAGCATGATGTCCTGGAGGTCTTACATTTGCAAAAACCCTTTCTACAACACCTTCTTTTATTTTATCTACAGCTTCAAGTCCTGCACCTACTGCATAAGTAGCAGCTTCATATGTGAAAATAGAACATCTTGTATCTGGGTCTAGGTATGTCCCACCTGCAGAGCATAAATCCATTATTTCTTGTGGATAGTAAATGTCGTGCACTAAGGCAATTTCTTGAGCTGTAGCTTTTCTAGGTTTTATTTCTATAAGGTTTTTCTTTAAAGAAGACAAAAATGTATCAATAGACTTGACCCTTTCTGGTCTTTCAGGATGTCCTTCTCCTGTATCATGCTTAAGATAAATAGGGTCATATATATATCCAACTTTTCTCATTTTTTGACTCCTACTTTATTAATTTTATTATCAGTATTCTTTTTTCCATTTGTAGAAAAAAGATTTTTTATAGGTAATTCTTCTAGAAGCTGTTTTAGTCTATCAATAAAAGATTCTGGTTCAACTGGTTTTTCAGGTTCTTTTGGAGGATGTAAAGGAGTAGTAAATTTATCTTTATAATTGTCAAGAAGTATAAATTCGTCACAAACTTTTCTAAGTTTATAAGAACTTTCTCTTTTAAAAGAAGCATTCTCAACTCTTTTTCCAAGTTCTTGGATTTCTTCTATTACAGGAATAAAATCACTATCACCACTAACAAGAATTGCTGTGTCATATGCATTTCTAAAAGCAAGACTTACCATATCTGTTGCTATAAGAATATCTATTCCTTTCTCTATATAGCCTTCAGGGGTCTTTTTTAAAGGCATAGTTTTGACTTTGATACCCATATTCTGAAGCTCATTTAAAAATCCCTGCTGTTTTTTCCACTGTTCTTTATATTCTTTTGGTAAATCTCCTGTGGGAACACCAGTATAAAAGTAAGCCCTTAAAAGCCATCTATCTTTTCTCAGAATTTCAATAAGTTTTTTATAATTTATTCTGATTTGGAGGAAATTTGATGCATGAAACATATTTCCACCATCTATAAATATAGCTACTTTTTCGTTAGGATATCTGTAAACTATTTTGGGTTTTGGTTTTTCATTATTTTTTTTTCTGTTTGTTATAAAACCTATCATATCGCCTCAATCTTTGATTTATTTTACTATCTATATTATTAATATAAATGTTTCCTAACAAATTATCTTAGTTTTTAAGATTTATATTTGCTATAAAACTCTTTTTTAAAAGACTGAAATCTATTTTCTTTTATAGCTTCTCTTATTTTTTCCATTAACCTGTTATAAAATCTAAGATTATGAATAGTTGCCAGTGTCATTCCTGTGATTTCTTCAGCATTAAACAGATGTCTTAAATAGCCCCGTGAAAAATTTCTACATGTATAACAATCACATTCTGGGTCAACTGGGTCTTCTGAAAATTTATGTTTTGCAGCTTTTATATTTACTCTTCCAAATGTTGTAAAAAGTGTTCCATTTCTAGCATTTCTTGTAGGCATAACACAGTCAAACATGTCGATACCTCTATCAACACTCTCAACGATATTTTCAGGAGTTCCTACTCCCATAAGGTATCTTGGTTTATCTTGGGGAAGTATCTCAACTACAACCTCAGTCATTGCATACATCTCCTCAGCAGGCTCTCCAACAGAAAGTCCACCAATAGAATAACCATCCATTTCCAGTTCAACAGTTTTCAAAGCGCTTTCCTTTCTTAAGTCCTCATAAACAGAGCCCTGAACAATACCAAATAATGCCTGCCAGTTATTCTTTTTAGTTTCTTTAGAACGTTTAAGCCATCTTATTGTTTTTTCTACTGCATCTTTAGCTGTTGTGTGGCTAACAGGATAAGGAGGACAAACATCAAGAGGCATCATAATATCACTGCCGATAATCTCCTGCACTTCTACAACAAGTTCAGGGGTAAAAAAGTGCCAAGAACCATCAAGATGAGATTTAAACTTTACTCCTTCCTCTGTAAGAATTACTTCTGCTTTGTGTTTTCCTCCTTTGTTTTTCCCTTGTGCTAAGGAAAATACCTGAAAACCACCACTATCAGTAAGGATAGGCTTTTCCCAGTTCATAAACTTATGAAGTCCTCCAAAATAACTGAGAACTTCTACTCCTGGTCTAAGGTAAAGATGATACGTGTTCCCAAGTATTATCTGTGGTTTTGTTTCTAAAAGCTGGTCTTTTGTAACAGCTTTAACTGTTCCCTGTGTTCCAACAGGCATAAAAACAGGGGTTTCAACAACCCCATGTTTTGTATAAAATTTCCCTAATCTGGCATTTCCATCTTTTTTTAAAAGCTCAAATCTAAACAGCCTGAAACCTCCTTACCTTATACTTTTTTCTTTTACAACATCAACAAGGAATTTTACTTTTTTTACCTCCATATCAGGCATAAGTCCATGTCCCAGGTTGAAGATATGCCCTGTATCACTTCCCCATTTTTTTAAAATAGAAACAGCTTTTTCCTCTATTACTTCTTCTGATGTATATAAAACAATAGGGTCAAGATTTCCCTGAGCTGCAGCTTTACCATTGAGTTTTTTCTTTACATCTGCTAAATCAATCATCCAGTCAACACTGTAAACATCAGCACCAGAAGTTATCATATCATCAAAAAAACCAGCTACTCCTTTTGTAAAATGGATAACTGGCTGATAATCTCTTTTTATTCCTTTTATTATTTTCTTAATTGGCGGAAGAGCAAACTCTCTATAGTCATCAGGAGATAAGTATCCTCCCCAACTATCAAAAATCTGAACAGCATCCGCTCCACTTTCTATCTGAAAATTTAGATACTCTATAAGCATATCTGCAAGTTTGTCTAAAAGCTCTTTAAAGGCATCAGGATAGTTATACATAAAAGCTTTTGCCTTTTTAAAATCCCTTGAGGTTCTTCCTTCTATCATGTAAGCTGCAAGGGTAAAAGGTGCTCCACAAAAGCCTATAGTAGGAATTTCTCTGTTTAACGCCCTATTTACACCTTTTATAATCTCTCCTACATAGTAAACGTCTTCTTTTTTAAAAGGTTTTAGTTTTAGGATGTCATCAGGTTTTTGTATAGGATTTAAGAAAACAGGACCTTCCCCTTCCCTAAACTCAAAGTTCATCCCTATACTTTCTAAAGGAGTAAGAATATCTGAAAAGATGATAGAAGCATCAATACCAAGGAGTTTTCTTGGCAAAATTGTAGCTTCAACAGAAAGCTCAACATTTTTATAAAAAGTAACAAAATTTCCTGCTTTTTCTCTTAAAGCTCTATACTCAGGCATATACCTTCCAGCCTGTCTCATAAGCCAGATAGGAGTTCTTTCTATAGGCTCTCTTAAAGCTGCTCTTAAGAAAAGGTCATTTTTTAAATCTTTCATAAACTCTCTCCAGCAAATTTTTGAAGCATTATAAATGATACAATATATATAAACCATAATCCTAAGGGAGTTTTTATGATAACTGTTGTAGATTATGGCATGGGAAATCTCAGAAGTGTAGCAAAAGCTTTAGAAAAAGTAGGTCTTAATGTAAAGGTTTCTTCTGAAGCAAAAGACATAAAAGATGCAAAAGGAATTGTTGTTCCTGGAGTAGGAGCTTTTGGAGATGCTATTCACAATCTTGATAGATTTGGTCTTTTAGATGAAGTCGTAAAAGCTATTAAGGAAGGAAAGCCTTATCTAGGTATATGTCTTGGTCTTCAGATTCTGTTTGAGTATGGCTATGAGTTTGGAGAACATGAAGGTTTAGGTATTTTAAAAGGAAAGGTTATAAAATTTGAAAACAAAGAAGGATACAAAGTTCCCCATATGGGATGGAATCAGGTCTGGATTAAACAAAAAGAAGGTCTTTTTTCAGGGATAAAAGAAGGAGAGTATTTTTATTTTGTTCACTCTTTCTATGCTGTTCCTTCAGAAGAAAAAGATATTGCTTCTACAACAGATTATTCTGTTGAGTTTTGTTCTGCAGTTCAAAAAGGCAATGTCTGGGCTGTTCAGTTTCATCCAGAAAAGAGCCAGAAAGCAGGTCTTAAACTTTTAGAAAACTTTAAATTATTTGTAGAGAAGGCTTAATGGACGGAATACTTCTTGTTGATAAACCTGAAAATATAACCTCAAACAAACTTGTCCAGAAAATAAAACACAAAATAGAAGAAAAAAAAGTAGGGCATACAGGAACACTTGATTATTTTGCCTCAGGTTTGATGGTTATAACTATAGGAAAAGCCACCCGACTTACTGAGTATTTCCAGGGTTTAGACAAAGAATACATAACAACAGGAGAGCTTGGAAAAATTACTGATACATACGATAGAGAAGGAAGAGTCATAGAAGAAAAAGAATGTAATATATCTGAAAAAGAACTAAAACAGATAATCCTTTCTTTTATAAAAACATATCCCCAGATGCCTCCTCCTTACTCTTCAAAAAAAATAGGAGGAAAAAGGGCATATCAGCTTGCAAAAAAAGGCTTAGAAGTTCCCCTTAAACCAAAAGAAATAACTATATACGATATTCAGATATTAGATATATCGCTTCCTTTCTTCACTATAAAAGTTCATTGTTCTTCTGGAACATACATAAGAAGCCTTGTTAAGGAAATAGGAGATAAAGCTGGTTGTGGAGCTTACACAAAAAGTTTAAGAAGAACAAAAGTAGGGAAGTTTTCTATTGAAGATGCTTTAAAGCTTGAAGAGATATTAAAAATGTCAAAAAAGGAGATAGAAGAAAAACTTATCCCTATAGAAAAAGCCCTTTATTTTTTTCCAGAAATCATTTTAGATGAAGGATTTGACAAAAGATTTCTTGTAGGACAGAGATTTAAAGTTCCTTACAGTGCAAACAGTTTTGTGAAAGTTTTAAACAAAGAAGGAAGATTCCTAGGTATTGGAAAAATAAAAGAAGGACAGATTTTACAACCAGTAAAAGTTTTTAAATAAAATGGTCGGTGGAGGATTCGAACCTCCGACCTCCTGCGTGTCGGGCAGGCGCTCTAGCCAACTGAGCTAACCGACCAAAGTGAATACAAATGAAAAATGCCCCCGACGGGATTCGAACCCGTGTCGCCGGCGTGAAAGGCCGGTGTCCTAGGCCTGGCTAGACGACGGGGGCATAAAAATTATTTTAT
>JAADDV010000115.1 GCA_013153795.1 Aquificota bacterium
TATATAAATTTTATAAAATACCAAATAAGCCTTATTTTGAAAAAATATTGAAATATATAATTAAATTTTGTGAAACTTTATATGATAAGAAACACAAAATTGATGATAAGCAAAAATCTTATAAATTTTCGAATTTTTGAAATTTTGTTCAAGTTTTAAATAAAATCGAAATTTTTAAAAAATTATTATTTTTAGTGATTTATACAAATGAAAAATAGAAATTATTTTTCTAACAACAGAATTTTCTTTTGGATTTGCTCTCTATCTTTTTCAGAAATATTAGGATTTTCATACAGCTTTTTATAAACTTTTAAAGCTTCTTCTCTTTGTCCTAATTTTTCAAGGATTTCTGCATATTTAAAAGAACCTTCAATATATCCCATTTCATCTAGCACTTTATACATATCTTTAGCAATTACAAGAGCCCCTTCTTTTTCATAAATTTCAGCAAGGTTTAAAAGAATATCTTTATTTTCTGGATATTTATAATAAGCTTCTTCTAAAACAGTTCTAGCTCTGTCATGAAGGCCTTCTTTTTGAAATACTTTTGCTTTTAGGATAATAGCAGGAATATAGTCTTTCTTTTCTTGGATAATTTTTATATAGTAAAGAGCTTCTGAAGTTTTTCCTTCTTTGTAAGCTTTATAAGCTTTATCAAAAAGAGCTTTTATTTTTTCTTGTTTAGATTCAGGAATTTTTATATTAGAAATATTTTCTTTTACTTTTGTTTCTGTAATTTTAGAAATTTGTAAAGGTTTTATATTGTTTTCTTCTTTTTTAAGATTTTCTCTTTTTTTAAATTCCATATAGAATATAAAACCATAAATAGCAATAGTTATAAAAAGAAGAAGATATACATATTTTTTAAAATCATGTTCTTTTTTTACTACAGTAAAAGGGTGAACCTCACTTTTTTTTTCTTTTTGTTGAGGTTCAATTTTAAGCTCCTTTATGTTTCTAAAAATACCCAAACTTAATACCTCTTAAACTTTATTTAAAAGATTTTTTATTAAATCTTTTTCTTTTTCGGAAAAAACTTTTTTAGGAAAAATAATCGAAGCAATCGTTTTACCTTGTTTTTCAATAAGTGAAACTTTAAAAACCTTTTTATCTTTTTCAGCAGTTAAAATCAATAGTTTTATATTTTGTATTTTACCTTCTTTTTTTTCTTCTATAGAAAGTATAGAAATATTATTTTTTTCAAATTCTTTTTTTAAAAACTTTAAAGTTTCATCTAAGTTTTTTTCTATAGTTTTATATATCATCTTAGTTTTCCTTCTGGGATTTGTTGGGTAAGGCAGTGGAAAGCTCCAAGTCCAACAACAATGTCATAAGCGTATATGCCAATAACAGCTCTATCAGGAAAAACCCTCTGGAGAATTTCTAAAGCTATTTTGTCTTTATCACAGTTGTAAATAGGAACGATAACTGCCGTATTTGATATATAAAAGTTCGCATAACTTGCTGGTAGTCTTTCTGGTTCTTTGCTATCTGGATATTTGTAATAAACAGGGTCAGGCATAGGCAGTGTTATTATGTTAAACGGTTTCCCGTTTGCATCTGTGAAAGATTTAAGCCTTTCAAGATTTTCCTGCAAAGGCTCATAATTTGGGTCTGATTTGTCTTCTTCTATAGCAGTTATTATAGTGTCCTGTGAGACAAATCTTGTTATATCATCAACATGCCCATCTGTATCATCTCCTACTATGCCATCTTTAAGCCACAAAACTTTTTCTACTCCAAGATAGTTCCTTAGAGCATTTTCTATATCTTCCTTTGTCATATCTGGATTTCTATTTGGATTTAAAAGGCAGCTTTCTGTTGTTAAAAGGCAGCCTTTTCCATTTACATCTATAGAACCACCTTCCAAAACCATATCCACAGACAGACGCTCAACCCCTAAAATCTCAGCCATTTTTTTTGCTACCTTGTTATCTAGCTCGTAAGGATACTTGTTTCCCCAAGCGTTAAATCTAAAATCTAGTGCAAGGAGTTTTCCTTCTTTATTTTTTACAAATATAGCCCCATAGTCCCTACACCATGCATCATTTGTAGGGATTATATGTATCTTTACATCTCCTTTGACATCATACTTTTCAAGTCTTTTTATCAGGTCTTTTTTTACTTTTTCATTATCAACATTTATATGAACTGTTTCCCCAAGGGAAACATACTTTACCATCTGGACAAACTCATCTCTTGCCTCTTCAAGTCTATCAAAAAATGTTTCATAAGCCTGGGGATACGTAGTCCATGTTCCTGAGTGTTTTTCCCATTCAGGAGGCATAAAGTAGCCTTTTTCTTTTGGATACAACTGGCTACCTCTAAACAATCTCTAAGAACTTTTTAAATGCTTCTTCTATTTTGGAAATATCTGTTCCGCCACCTTGAGCCATATCTGGTCTTCCTCCACCTTTTCCACCAACTACAGGAGCAACCTGTCTGATTATATCCCCTGCCTTTATCTTGTCTGTAAGGTCTTTAGAAACAGCGGCAATAAGGTTTACCTTACCTTTTTCTTTGTCTATAGAAGCAAGAAGAACTACAGCTTTTCCAAGTTTTGCCCTTGCTACATCTGCAAGGTCTCTAAGCTCATTAGGAGAAAGTCCTTCAAGTTTTGCGTAAGCTACCTTATACTCGCCTTTGTCTTCAACCTTTAGTATTTCTGTTATTCTGTCAACAATAGATTTTTTCTTTATACTCTCAAGCTCTCTTTCAAGCTCCTTTACTTTAAGTTTTAAGCTTTCTATTCTGTCTATTATCTGGTCTTCTTTTGCTGTTAGAGACTGGGAAATTTCCTTTATAAGAAAATGTTCTTTTAAAGCTTTTTCTACAGCTTTTCTTCCTGCTACTGCCTCTATTCTTCTTGTTCCTGAAGCTACAGCTGTTTCAGAGATAATCTTAAAGTATCCTATATCTCCTGTTCTTGATACATGGGTTCCACCACAAAGCTCTGTTGATATTCCAGCAGAAATAACCCGGACAACATCTCCATATTTTTCCTCAAATATGGCAATAGCCCCTGCCTTTAGAGCCTCGTCTATAGGCATTTCTTTACATACAACAGGCTCGTTTTTCATTATCTCTTCATTAACAAGCTCTTCAATTCTTTTTATCTCTTCATCTGAAAGACTTTCAAAATGGGTAAAATCAAATCTTAAATAGTCTGGATGAACCAGTGAACCAGCCTGTTTTACATGCTCCCCAAGAATATTTCTAAGTGCCGCATGGAGAAGATGGGTAGCTGTGTGATGTCTCATTGTGTCCTGTCTTTTTTCTTTGTCAACTTTTGCGTGGACTACAGCATTTTTATGAAGGTTTCCGTATAAAACCTTTCCTTTATGGATAATAATTCCCTCAACAGGAGTTTTTGTGTCTAAAACCTCAAATAAAAATCCATCTCCTTCTAAAACTCCTGTATCTCCTACCTGTCCTCCTTTTTCTGGATAAAAAGGCGTTATATCAAGGATAACCTCTCCTGTTTCTCCTTCATGGAGGATGTCTACAAACTTTTCATCTTTTATAATCTCTAAAATTTTTGCATCTTCAACCTCAAGTTTTTCATATCCTACAAACTGATTTTCTGGTAGAGAGTTCTTTGCGTCAAGGTATATCTTTTTAACCTCTTTAGCTTGGGACTTCCAGGAAGCCCTTGCCCTTTCTCTTTGTTCTTCTAAAAGCTTGTAATACTCTGCTATATCAACACCAAAGTTGTTATCCTTTGCTATATCTTCTACCAAATCAACCGGAAATCCGTATGTATCATAAAGCATAAAAACTTCTTTTCCTGTTATGTGATGTCTTCCTTCTTTTTTAGCTTTTTCAATAATTTCATAAAGAATATCCATTCCCCTACGGAGGGTTTTTATAAATCTTTCTTCTTCTGCTTTTACAAGACCTTTTATAAATCCTCTATTTCCAACAAGCTCTGGATAAGGCTCTTTCATCATATCTATAACAACATCAACTCCTTCAAAAAGGAAAGGTTTTTCTATTCCAAGCTCTTTTCCATATCTTAAAGCTCTTCTTAAAATCCTTCTTAAAACATAGCCCCTTCCTTCATTTGCTGGGAAAACTCCATCGGATATTAAAAATGTAATAGCCCTTAAGTGGTCGGCTATAACACGCATTGCTATTGTTTCTTTTGAAGAAGGCTGGTCAGGTTTATACTCTTTTCCGCTTACTTCTTCTGCAAATCTGATAACAGGCATAAAAAGGTCTGTCTCATAGTTTGAAGAAACCCCCTGCATAACAGAGGCTATTCTCTCAAGTCCCATTCCTGTGTCTATATTAGGATGTGGAAGTGGAGTGAGTTTTCCTGTCTCATCTCTGTTATACTGCATAAAAACAAGGTTCCATATCTCTAAGTATCTGTTGTCATCTGGAGCTCCAAGCTGGGGATTTCCAAACTCTTCTCCCCTGTCAAAATAAATCTCTGAACAGGGACCACAGGGGCCTGTTTCTCCCATAGACCAGAAGTTGTCTTCAACCCCAAGCCTGTGAATTTTTTCTTCTGGAAGACCTATCACATTTTTCCATATATCGTATGCTTCATCATCTTCTTCAAAAACTGAAACAAGGAGTTTTTCCTCTGGTATCTGGAGAACTTTTGTAAGGTATTCCCATGCAAACTCTATAGCTTCTTTTTTGAAGTAATCCCCAAAGGAAAAATTTCCAAGCATTTCAAAAAATGTATGATGCCTTGGGGTATATCCTACATTGTCAAGGTCGTTATGTTTTCCAGAAACCCTGAAAACCTTTTGGCAGGAAGTAGCTCTTGTGTAAGGTCTTTTTTCAAGACCTAAAAAGACATTTTTAAAAGGAACCATTCCTGCATTAACAAATAAAAGGGTTGGGTCTGTTTCTGGGATGATTGAGGCAGACTTTACCCTTGTGTGTCCTTTTTCTTCAAAATATTTTAAAAAGCTTTCTCTAATCTC
>JAADDV010000088.1 GCA_013153795.1 Aquificota bacterium
GAGATAAATCACTTTCTACCTTTCTGACTACCTTTCTGATATTTCCAAAAACGAATAATACTTTTTCATAACTATCTAGTGGTTTACCTAAAACTTTATATATTTTTACAACTCCCATATCACTCCACTCCCCCATCCTCTCTTTATAAATTTATCTTTTTCAATTACTGCTTTTTCATCAGAACTAAAGATGCGAAAATCTATAGGATCGGCAATTTGAGCAATGCGTTTTAGTTTACCATTTTCCAAAGCCCTTAAAACAAACACAGTACCTGGCTTCAACATGAGAATCGCAGGTTTCTTTTTCATTTTACTTTCATTCGTATTATTGCTCTTCTCATCATTTTCTGATTTTCCATTCTCCTCACCGGAACCTCTTTCCACACCACTTATCCATTCTGCACCATTGGAATAAACCCATTTAATCCTCATTTTCACTCCGTCTATCATTCCATCTATCATCAATTCCTTACAAGCTTTAAGATCACAGTTTATAAACGCGTGGGTGGTAAGGTAAAATTTATACAAGTTACCTTCTTTAATTTCTATATCTTCCTGTAATTGATAGCAGCAAACTGCTCCATCATTTCTATCCCATTCGACAACTCGCGCTACCTTATTTTCTCCACCTACTGAAGCCAATTCTTTTTCTATTTCTCCATCAACAAGAATAACGAATCCATCCTTTAACCTATAATGGAGAATGCTATATAACATGGATTCCTTTACAGTCCTAAGCGAGTAATCTATCGCTATTCCTATACGAAGCTCATCCTTAAAAAGTTCTTCCTCTATGTCCCCATTGCATAAATTCAACTTTCCACCAGAATGTTTTATATACTTCTGGAAAAAGGCTTCAGCGCTTATGTATCCTCCCAACTTTTCAAGAGCTTCAATCTCTCTTACCCATGGTAAAGTCTCCGTCATCATATCAGTTTCAAAGAAATTCTTTTTGCTGATACCATCAATTAATGGAACATAAAAAGGTCCCTCAAGTCCCGCACTTTTCCTCATCCCTAAAATATCAGCAGGCATTGGCATATAAATTTTGTCCTCTTTCATCGGGAAAATTCCGAGAAACTTTACCTCCTTGCCGAGATTAAACAGTTTCATTATTTCAGGGGGAAACTTCCCGCCCTTCTCGTGGTCATCCCCGGCAACGGAACTCTTATTTTCACCAAAAACAACTGTATCAAAGGGTTTAATATGATAAAACCTCATATCTTAACCTCCTTCGCTATAAAACGGGCAACATAAAACATATTGGCAAAGTTTTCAACAGCCTTATAACGTATTTCATTTTCGTTTACTTCTGAATCATTCTTTCTCGCTTCTTCAATATGCGTATGAATCATCGCTTTTATAAAGTCGAGATAGTTATTTATAGCGGATTCCAGAGCCCGTTTATTTTCATCTTTATTACCACTACAGCGGAATTTCCTTCGAAAAGCCCTCTTAAAGAGACTTTCGAAAATTCTCAAAGCATCCTCGTCAAATTCGGCAGGTTCGAAAGTTTCGAGCATATCACGAACATCGTAAATGAAATTGGAACTGAGATTACATTTAACTCTTTCGATACATTCTCCATCATCCATAAGCAATTTTATTGTCTTATTGAACTCTTCTGCTGTATCGAATTTCTTTCCATTATAGCAATACTCCCACTTCCCACCAAAGTCCCACGTGCTTCCTGAGCGAACAACAACGCGTATTACGAACGCACTCCGGCCGAAATCATCTTTGGCTTTCTTTTCAGCTTTTCTCACATTTTTAATTAATCTCTTTAACGGAGCCTTTGCATGTCCTATCACAACACCGGCACTCATTGAAGGCTGCTTGCCCTCCACCGTGGGAAATTTATCCAGTCTCGATTCGAACTTCTTTCTAAGCTTATTTAAAATTGATATTACATCCCATGGATGAACGAATGCAAATACATCATCACCACCGGCATAAACCAGCTTGCCCGGATGCTCTTTTTCCACTACCTGTGGAACATCAATTAAAGCATATTTGGAAATCTCCTGCGAAAACCCTTTATGAAATTTCTCGGTTAAAGGCTCTCCCCTGATTTCCTGTTTTAACCCGAGCCACTTGCCCATATGATCCCCATCAGCATAAAATATTGCGAAATAAGAATTTTCGTGTTTAAGCTCAGCGTTCTCATCATACTTAAATATAGGACCCTCAAAAAATGCTTTCCAGTCCTCATTATCAGCTTTGAAGCCCAATTTTCCTAAATATTTTATAGCATTTTTCCACTCCTCCAAATGAAATAGTTGCGCGTCCCTTGTCGAAAAGATCCATTTAGAAGATCCTATATCTTCATATTTGAAAAATCGAATTGGATATGTTTTCGATTCCAGAAATGACTTTAATTTTGATAAATATAATAACTTTTCATCTGCTTCCTTACTTCCATTACGATACGGTTTATACTGCTTTTCCAAATTCAAAACTTCTCTGAATAATCTATTTGAACTTTTTATATACCTATCTAGTTGTTGTTCAACTAATTTATCCCACTTTTCAAAAACTATTTTCTTAAAACTAATCCCTGCAATTTCTCTCGTCGAAGGAAAGTTTTTAAAAGCGTTTGGAACCTCCTTTTCATCTACATCCAAAATATCATCTCCAAGTAATTCCATACGAATGCGTTGCTTAGAAATTCCTGCTTTTTCAAGTTTATTTTTAAGTTCAGCAGTGAAGTATGTATATCCATATCTCTTTACCAAACAAACCCCACACAATTCATCACCTTGAAAATCATAATTATCTTTTAATTTCGTCCAATCAATAGCAAGAGCTTTCCGCTCCCCGCATACCGAACAACCATCAGGTAATATTTCCCTCCCTTTATCATCCTTATATTTAAAAGCATCAATCAAACCCTTATAAGGTCTAAAAGTTTTTCGGGATCCCAATACTCTTTCAGCCAGATCATAGGCATATCCGTAAGACACATCCCCTTGTTTTTTCAATATTTCTTTAAGCTCCTTACTCGAATCAAAAAGAGACATAAATTTTTCTTTTATTCCCTCAATTTTCACCAACGATATAAACGGTGTAAAATAATTTTCAACCTGTAATTCAAACTGATCCCAAAGCTCATCCTCATGGATTTCATGCTCTATCAATCTTTTTTTCATAGCCACATCCTTTAAAAACTTATCAAATATACTATTGGCTATCTCCTTCCACTCCTCTCTGAACATATCTTTAAGCTGCGTAATCAATTCTTTTCCTTTATCATAGTCAACCTTCAATACAAATCTATTAGGGAAATTGGCAATTGCTAAGGATTCAATGTCAATGTCAGATTCATTTTTAAATAAATGATATAGTGGCTGACTTTTCAAAACAGGATATATGAAATCGTCAGGATTTATTCCATGTTCTTTAGTTAAGCGGTACATAACTTTAAACGTGAGCCACGATAGAATATAACTCCCCGTAAAGAAGTCTCTCGTACGGCGGGATGCTTCTATAAATCCCTGAACAGGTGAAAAAGTGAAGATTAAAACTGCATTCTGGGTATTCTGATTCATAGTTTTAACCTCCCTTTAAGGTATATTAACTCCATTGAGTTCCCAATCTTTAAAGAATTCCTTAAAATTGCCAACTTTTATTTCTTCGAATAAATATTTAACAACAAAGTCAGTTACTTTCGATATAGCTGTATTGTCATTTATTAGTCGTGTATAAACTTGAAGAGAAGTCAATTCTTTGTCACTTTTCTTTTCCTTCTTTTGCAGCCTTTCAATTTCTTTTTTAAGGCGATTTGATAAATAAGCCTTCAATTCTTTACCAATTTCCTTATAAAATAATGGACTCTTACTTATAATTAACATGATTTTGTACTCGTTTTTTATTTTAATTATTTTAAAGTGAACCATACTTGCGCGTCTCTTGTTTAAAACATAAGATAAAGCCCATTTCAATAATTTTATGTAATCGCGCTTAAAATCCTTAATGAAGATTTTCAAATTTCTCGGAAGGCCAAAAATGATCCGCTCTCTTTTTTCAATTTCATTTTTTAGAAAATCTTCATATTTATATGAAAAGTTTAGAAGAATTGAAACAAGATCATTATTTTTTAATGTATTAGACATGTAAATTTCTATATTTCGAAGGCTTTCTAAACCCAAAAATGAAGATGCTTTTATCAAATCGGATCTAAAATCCTCAGGAGTTGTAAATTCCCATGAATGAAAACCAAAATCATCATCTTTTGGTACAAGATAAAACGAACCCCATCCCTTCCTCGAACGAGAGCCTAAAGAACCAAACATGGAAACAAACCAAAGAAGACCAATTAATTTATCTTTATACGATTTATCCATTAAAATGAATTCTACATCCCATCCATCAATTACAAATATCGGCTCTGTAAACTTACTATCTGGAGAAAAATAGCCTCTTACAGGACCAACTTTTTTACCATTTTGATACAAATTTCTCAAATATGAATATTTTGGATCAGATGGATCTACTGATAATATAGCACCATATCCTATATACATTAATTTCCTACCAAGATCATTCTCAACCCATTTTTTGATATCTGAAGCAGTAAGCCTTCTTTCAATCTTCCCCATCCTAATCCACACTTTCCCAGCCTTATCCTGTGTTCCAAAAAGTTCGCCTTCATCTTCGTAAACCTTCTGCCATAGATTTTTATTAGCCCATTTTTCATAATCCATCCAATCGTCTGGTTCAGTAATATCAAATTGAGAAGCATATTTATTTGCTATCAGGATTCGATACCAGTATCTCAGGATGCCTTTGAGAGAAGCAGGGCGGGTTTCGGCAACCAGTTGATCAACTCCACTAAGAAACATTGGAGTAATTACTTTTAATTTAAAACGAATTTTTTGCATATTTAAATTATAAATGCCCCCAAAAATTTATTTTAAAATTTCGA
>JAADDV010000169.1 GCA_013153795.1 Aquificota bacterium
TTTTTTACTGGAGAAAATCTTGAAGAGTTTTTAAATCTTTCTGTAAAGGATTATATAGCTTCTTCTGAGATTGTTTTAGTTCCAGAGAAAAAGCAAATTTTATTACCTGAATTTATAAAATGGCATTCTGATATATATCCAGATGTAAAAGTTATAACTAACTTCTTAAAAAGCTTCTTTAAAAATGCTAAAAAAGAGCAACTAAAAGAAGTTGATAATATTATTTTCCTCCACTATGACTGGTTTATAAATTCCCTAGACAATTTTTAGTAAATATTTTTCCTTATATAACTTTTTAAATTCTTTTAGTTTGTTTTCATATCCTTTTCTGCCCATAAGAGCATATGTAAAGTTTTTTCCTTCTTCAACAGCTGGCTGGTCGAAAGGATTTATCCTATATAAATAACCAGAAAATCCTGTTGCATATTCATATAAATAAAGAAGCATTCCAATGTTATAAGAAGTTATTTTATCTAAAGTAATAGTTAAATTTGGAACTTTGCTTTTTACTAAAGCTGTTTTTGTTCCTAAAAGTTCTTTATTTAAGATTTCGTGAAGAGAATGACCTGATAAATAGTTTATTTCTTCAGGTAAATCTTCAGGAATTTTATAATCTATATCTGATTTTTCAACTTGAATAAAAGTGATAATCTTATCTTTTATTCCATCTCTATAAAGCTGGATTTGGGAATGTTGGTCTATAGTCCCTATAGCCTTAACTGGGGTTTGGCCAAATCCTTCTTTACCTAAACTTTCTGCCCATAACTGCCTATACCAGTCTACAAATAAAGACAGTCTTTCACTATAAGGCATCATAACAGAAATAGTTTTTCTTTTTCTTACATTACTTATATAATGGATTAAAGAAAGAAGAATAGCAGGATTTTCCTTTATTTTTTCCTCTTCTGAAGAAAGAAAATCCATCTTTCTAGCTCCAGCAAGTAAATCATCTATATCTATACCTAAAACTGCTGCTGGTAATAAACCTACTGGAGTTAAAACAGAAAATCTTCCTCCAACATATGAAGGAATATCTAAAAGCTGAATATTATTTTCTTTTCCAAATTTTCTTAAGAAACCTTTTTGTGGGTCTGTTGTAAAAATAAAATGATTTTTCCAATTTTCTCCTAGTTTATCTTTTAAGAGTTTTAAGACAATAGAAAAGTTAGCAATTGTTTCAACTGTCGAACCAGATTTTGAAACAACATTAAAACAGGTTTTTTCTATTTCTATCTGTTTTAAAACTGTATCAAACTTTTCTGGGTCAACATTATCCATAACAAAAAATTTAGGTTTTTTATTTAAATTAAAATCCAATCCTTTTAAAGATTGAATAAGCATCTCTGCTCCTAAAGAAGAGCCTCCAATGCCTATTAAGACAAAAAAATCAAATTTTTCTCTTATTTTATTTGCAACTTCTTTTATTAAAGAAGTATCCTGATAAGGGAGTTGAGTAAAAAAGAAACTTTTGTTTCTTTCATTTTTTATTTCTTCTTGTATCTCTTTAACAAAATCTTTAAAAAAGAGTATTTCTTCCTTTAAAATACCGTTTATTTCTCCTATCATATCAGCCATAACATTTGTATAGTCTATCTTTATCATGGCAAATCTCCTGATTTTGCGTTTTTATTTATTTAAAATAACATATCCTTTTGTTCAAAAAGAAATAAAAGACTTTCCTTTATCTAAAGGATTTTGAATTTTTGATAAAATGAATATCCAAAAAGAAAAATAGAGGTTGAATGTATGAGTGTAAAAGAGTTTGAACCTATTATTGGTTTAGAAGTGCATGTTCAAATGTCAACTAAAACAAAATGTTTTTGCCCGTGTAAAGTTGAGTTTGGTGCCGAACCTAACACAAATGTTTGTCCTGTTTGTTTAGCTTTGCCGGGAAGTTTACCTGTTTTAAATAAAAAAGCTTTAGAGTATGCTATAAAAGCCTCTTTAGCTCTTAACTGTACTGTTCATGAACTTTCTGTTTTTGCAAGAAAAAACTATTTTTATCCAGACCTTCCAAAAGGTTATCAGATTTCCCAGTATGACAAACCCCTTGCAACAGATGGATACATAGATATCAAAGTAGATGGAAAACATGAAAGAATAAGAATTCACAGACTTCATATGGAAGAAGATGCAGGAAAAACAATTCATGAAGGAAATCACTCTTATGTTGATTTAAATAGAGCTGGGACGCCTCTTATGGAGATTGTTTCAGAGCCAGATATCCGCTCAGCAGTAGGAGCAAGACTTTACTTAGAAAAACTTAGAAATATAATGAGATACATAGGCGTATCAGATGCAGATATGGAAAAAGGACAGCTAAGATGTGATGTAAATATATCTCTTAGACCTAAAGGAGAAGAAAAATTTGGAACAAAAGTGGAAATAAAAAATATAAACTCATTTAGATTTGTTCAAAAAGCTATAGAATATGAAATAGAAAGACAGGCAAAAATTCTAAAAAAAGGTGGAGAGATTGTTCAAGAGACGAGACTTTTTGACCCATCTTCTGGAAAAACATTTACAATGAGAACAAAAGAAGAAGCCCACGACTACAGATATTTCCCTGACCCTGACCTGATACCAGTAAGAATAACAACTGCTTATATTGAAGAAATAAAACAATCTCTTCCAGAGCTTCCAGATGAAAAAGAAAAAAGATTTGTTTCTCAATTTGGTTTAACAGAGTATGATGCAGATGTATTAGTTGCTGACAAAGATAGAGCTTTATTCTTTGAAAAAGCTGTGGAGGTTTATAATAAGAATCCAAAAGCTATAGCAAACTGGATAATAAATGAGCTTTTAGGAAAACTAAATGAAGCTGGTCTTGATATAACAGAAAGTCCAGTAAAACCAGAACATATAGCAGAGCTTGTAGAGCTTATAGATAGCGGAACTATCTCAACTAAAATAGCAAAAGAGGTTTTTGAGGAAGTATTCAAAACTTCAAAATCTCCAAAACAGATTGTTGAAGAGAAAGGCTTAAAACAGGTATCAGATGAAGGAGAGATTAGAAAAATAATAGAAGAAGTTTTAGCCAACCATCCTGCAGAAGTAGAAAAATATAAAGCTGGTAATCAAAAACTGATGGGGTTTTTCGTTGGTCAAGTAATGAAAGCTACAAAAGGAAAAGCAAATCCAAAAGTAGTAAACAAAATTTTGCAAGAGTTATTAAATAAATAAAACCGTGTCTTTTAAGGGCGCAGTTTTATTTTTATTTTTGGAGATTAATAAATGGAAGTAAGACTTAATAAATATATTGCTTCAACAGGATATTGTTCAAGAAGAAAAGCTGATGAGCTTATAGAAAAAGGAAAAGTAAAAGTTAATGGAAAAATAGTAAAGGAGTTAGGAGCGAAAATAAATCCTAATAAAGATAAAGTAGAAGTAGAAGGCAAACTTTTAAAACCAAAACAAAAAAAAGTATATATAAAACTGTATAAACCACGAGGATACTTAACTCAGCTTGGAAAAGATAAGTTTGGAAGAAAAACTTTATCTGATTTGTATAAAGAAGTAGGAATAAAAGAAAAAGTTTTTCCAGTTGGAAGATTAGATTATGAAAGTGAGGGACTTTTGCTTTTAACTAACGATGGAGATACAGCAAACCTTATTATGCATCCTAAAAATAAAGTTAAAAAAACATATATAGTAGAGGTAAAAGGACGTGTAAATTTAGAAAAATTTAATAAAATGAGAAAAGGTATTCATCTTGAAGATGGTTTCTTTAAACCTGATGAAATTAAAATTTTAAAGAAAAAAAGAAATTCTACTCTTCTTGAAATAACTATCCATTCAGGACAAAAAAGAATAATAAGAAGATTTATGAAAGCTTTTGGTTATCCAGTTATTAGGCTTATTCGAACAAAAATTGGAAAAATTTCTTTAGATAACTTGAAACCTGGACAATGGGAGAAGGTGGATAAAAGCCTTCTCCCAGTTTTTAAAGAAAGAAAAAAAACTTAAAAGGGCATTTGGTCTAAGATATTTCCTGGTGGGTCAAACTTACAAACTATTACATATCCTTCCATATCTTTATATTTTGCGATTCCACAACCTATTTTTTTCGTATCTTTCCATATAAGCTGAGTATAGTGAAAACATTCTCCTCCTTCACACCAATTAGGTAAATCAGGGTTAAAAAATTTCTTTTCTTCATACCAAGATTTTAAAGCATCAAGTAAAGATGGTAGTTTTCCAAACATTAAAAAGAGGTTTTCTCCGTAAGGACTTCCTTCTTCATGTTCAAATAAACCTTTTTCTGCAAGGTATTCAGCCCATTTTTGAGCTTCTTCTGCTAACTTACAGTCCCACTCAAGAGGAGATACGCCAACTTCTGCTCTAATATTGTTTAAAAATTCAAGAGCAGATTCAATTTCTGAACATGTAAAAAGTGAACCTTCAGGAATGCAGTATTTACATTTTTCTACTGGAGGTTTTACGGGTATGTCCTCAAAGACTTCTTCTGGAGTTTTCATTTCGAAATTGCTGTCTCCATCAGAGCCACCTCCACCACAGCTAAAGAAAACGAAAGAGAAAAAGCTTACAAGGAAGGTTAAAAGTACTTTTTTCATGTTCTCCTCCTTTGTTTCATTGCTTAATAGCAATATTCAAATATATTTATATTATAATCTCTTAATATTCAAAATGCCAATAGATGTTATATTCTTATTTTTAATAAAAATCTTTTAGTTTTTGGAATTCAAGGTTTAAAATAGTTTTTCGTAAAATTTTTTACAAAATAAAAAATATGTGTTAAGATAGTTTACAGTTATAGGATAGTTGGCATAAGAAAAGGGTTTATTGGAAAAGGAATAAGGTAAGTTGAAAGGGTGTATGTAATCGATAATGATTACTATTAATGAGTTGCATTTTGAATAGAAAATATATTTCTGCGTGAATTGGCTTAAATCAAAGA
>JAADDV010000126.1 GCA_013153795.1 Aquificota bacterium
TGTTAGTTATAACTGACTCCTCGCTGAAAGGGGTTTTTTGCATCGAACCTCCAGTAATGCGATTATATTTTCTATTATATTCTCGCTAATCTTTGATTTAAGCTAATTCACACAGAAATATATTTTCTATTCAAAATGCAACTCATTAATAGTAATCATTATCGATTATATTCACCCTTTCAGCTTACCTTATTCTCTTTCCAATAAACCCTTTTCTTATGCCAACTATCCTATAACTGTAAATTATCTTAACACATTTTTTTTATTTTGTAAAAACATTAATGTTTAAAATGTCTCATTCCAGTAAATACCATAGCAATGCCATGTTCATCAGCCGCTTCTATAACCTCTGGGTCTCTTATAGAGCCTCCTGGTTGAATAATAGCCTTTATTCCGTGTTTAGCTGCCTCGTCTATACTATCTCTAAATGGGAAGAAAGCTTCAGAAGCCAAAACAGTTCCTTCAGTTGAAAATCCAAATTCTTTTGCCTTTTTTACAGCTGTTTCTAAACTATCAACCCTCGAAGTTTGCCCAGGACCTATACCAACTGTTGCCTTATTTTTAGCTATTACTACAGAGTTTGATTTAACATGTTTAACAACTTTCCAAGCAAAAAGAAGGTCTTCTACTTCTTCTTGAGTAGGTTCTCTTGTTGTAACAACATTCCACTCCTTATAAAGCTCTAAGTCTCTATCCTGTAATAAAAGACCACCACTTACCCTTCTATATTCAAGACCTACAGGTTTTTTTTCAAAATTTTTAATTCTTACAAGCCTTAAATTTTTCTTTTTTTCTTTTAAAAAAGTCAGAGCGTCTTCGTTAAAATCTGGAGCGATAATAACTTCTAAAAATATTTCTGTTAAAACTTTAGCTGTTTCTATATTTACAGGTTTATTGAAAGCAACAATTCCACCAAAAGCTGATTTTGGGTCTCTAGCAAGGGCTTCCTTATAAGCTTCAAGTTGATTATCTCTTACTGCAACACCACAAGGATTATTATGCTTTACAATAACACAAGCTGTTTCATTAAATTCCTTAACTAAATTAACAGCTGCCTCTACATCTAAAAAATTGTTATAAGACATTTCTTTTCCATGTAAAACTTCACTTTCAGCAATAGAAAGGCCTGTATACTCAACAGGAGATATATATAAAGAGGCTTCTTGGTGAGGATTTTCTCCATATCTTAAAGAATATTTTTTTCTTATAGGTATTGAAAGCTCTTCTGGAAACTTTTCATTTATATCAAATTTTTCATTCAAAACAGCAGAAATTACACTATCATAAAAAGCTGTATGTCTGAAAGCTTTTAAAGCAAGTTTTCTTCTAGTTTCTAAAGAGGTTTCTCCCTTTTCTCTTAATTCATGAATAACAAAATCATAATCATCAGGGTCTACAATAATAGTAGTAAATTTATGATTTTTAGCTGAAGCCCTGACCATAGCAGGACCTCCAATATCTATATTTTCTATTATTTCTTCTAAATCAGCTCCCTTTTTAACAGTTTCTTCAAAAGGATATAAATTTATAGCAACTATATCTATTGGCTGAATATCTTGTTCTTCTAATTGTCTCATATACTCAGGATTATCTCTGACTGCTAAAAGTCCTCCATGGATTTTCGGATGTAAAGTTTTAACTCTTCCGCCCATTATTTCAGGAAAACCTGTTATTTCTGAAACTTCTATAACAGGAACATTATTTTCTCTTAATACTTTGGCTGTTCCTGAAGAAGAAATAATTTCATAACCTAATTCAACTAAGGCTTTTGCAAAATCTACAACACCTCTTTTATCTGAAACAGAAATTAAAGCCCTTCTTGTCATCTCCTAACCTCTGTTTTTATTAGAGATTAATAATTATAAAAAATTTTTTGCTTGGCTGTTGTTTGTTGAAACTAGAAATTTTTTAAGATTTAATCATTAAAATATTAAATAATTTATTAGGGTAGAAAATGGAAAAATTTACAATAATAGCTGGCCCATGTGTTATTGAAAATAAAGATATATGTTTCCAAGTTGCTGAGGTTTTAAGAAATTTGCAGGAAGAAAATCCGGATATAAGATTTGTTTTCAAATCTTCTTTTGATAAAGCTAATAGAAGCTCTCATGAATCTTTTCGTGGAAAAGGAATGGAATATGGTTTAAAGGTTTTAGAAGCAGTTAAGAAAGAATTTAATTTACCAGTCCTAACAGATATTCATGAAAGCCATCAAGCAGAACCAGTAGCTAAAGTTGTTGATATAATACAGATACCAGCTTTTTTATGTAGACAAACTGACCTTTTGCTTGCTGCTGCAAAAACTGGAAAAGAAATAAACGTAAAAAAAGGTCAATTTCTTGCTCCATGGGATACAAAAAATATTGTTGAAAAACTTAAATTTGGTGGAGCAAAAAAATTTTATTTAACAGAAAGAGGTGTTTCTTTTGGATATAACAATCTTGTAGTAGATTTTAGAAGTCTTCCAATAATGAGACAATATGCTCCTGTTATTTTTGATGCAACCCATAGTGTTCAACTCCCTGGTGGTCAAGGAAAGGCGTCAGGAGGTCAAAGAGAATTTGTTTATCCTCTTGCTAAAGCTGCTGTTTCTGTAGGAATTGATGGCTTATTTTTTGAAACTCATCCTAACCCTGATAAGGCTCTTTCAGATGGACCAAATCAGGTTCCTTTAAAAGATTTTGCTAGGATTATTAATAAATTATTAATGCTTAGGAAGTTTTTAAATGAAAAAAATATTTAAAATTTTTAGTTTATTAATTTTAGCTGTTTTCTTTTCATGTGGAGTAAAAGGTTCACCAAAAATACCTCCTTCTACAATACCTGAGCCTGTTAAAGATATAAAGATAAAACAGCAAGGAGATACGATAGTTGTTTTCTGGAAATACAACCCTGTTTATGAAGATGGAAGAAAGATTAAAGAACCTTTTCTCTTTAAAATTGAAGAAAATGACAAAGAAATTAAACCAGTTATTAAGAATATTAAAAATCTTTACTGGTTTATTAAAAAAATTCCATCTTTTGAAGAAGAGTTTTGCTATCGAATCAAAGTTATTACTAAAAAAGGATATATGTCTACCTCAAAATATTTTTGTTATTTGCCAGTAAAGGACTTTCCTATTATTAATGCAGACATCTTTTTAAAACTTAAAAATGAAGGAATATTAATAATCTGGGACAAAAAGTATATTAACAATGTTTTACTTTATAAAGGAGAAAAAAAAGATTTAATTCTCCCTATTCCTTATAAGAAAATCAACAAATCTAATATGTTTTTAGATAAAGAAGTTCAAATAAATAAAAGATACTGTTATTTTATAACTGTTGAAGATAGAGAAAAAGTTGTTGAAAGTAATCCATCTGAAATTAAATGTATTATATACAAAGATATATTTCCTCCTGAACCTGTTAAAAATCCTTCTTTTGTTATTTATAAAGGAAAATTATTTATATTTTGGGATGAAAGTCCATCTAAAGATGTTATTGGTTATATAATTGAAAAAAACGATATTCCTTTAAATGAAAAACCTGTATATACCTATTTTTTTGTTATAGATAAATTTCAAAAAGGAGATATTATAAAGATTTATGCAGTAGATAAAGCGGGGAACAAAAGCTCCCCGGTTTATCTTAAAGTTGAATAGTGAACGACTTTCATTTGTTTAGGTTTGTATATTAAATCAAGGAAATACCACCCTGTTATGAAACCACCAACATGAGCATACCATGCGACACCTCCCATTGTTGGAGGAGTAATTAGAGCAAATAAAACCTGTATAAAGAACCAGTATCCAATGAAAAACCATGCTGGCAGCACAAAAGCAGTAAAGAAGAAAGGAGGTATAATCGTTAAAACTTTTGCTTCAGGATAGAGTTTCATATAGGCAGCAAGAATTCCACTTATAGCCCCTGAAGCTCCAACCATAGGAATAAAAAGATTTCCTGCTAAGATACTTACAAAAGATTGTAAAAAAGCTGCTCCCAAACCAGAAACTATATAGAAAATAATAAATTTTATTCTACCTAAAGCATCTTCTACATTATTACCAAAAACCCATAAAAATATCATATTCCCAAATAAATGAGCCCAACTTCCGTGTAAAAACATATGAGTTATGAGAGGTAATAAATTTAAATGTAAAATATCAGCAGGCAAAAGCCCATATCGATGAATAAAAAGGTCTAATTCTTCAGGAGGTAAAGAAACTTCATAAAGAAATACAAGGACATTAATGATTATTAATGTAATAGTAAGGATAGGTTTTCTTCGGGTTGGGACGTTGTCCTTTATTGGTATCATTACTACCTCTTCTATGCAGTTTTTAATATAAAGATTATAGCATTAAAACTGTATAGAAGATTTCTAAGATATTTTTAGATAAAAAAAGGGCTCCGTTGCGGAGCCAGGGATTTGGGGGAGGGAGGGGGGGAGGGATTTTTAATTTACAATAAATTTATTAAATATTCAACTTTTTATTAACCTACTCTATGTATTAATAATTATACAAAAATGTTTTGAAATAATCAATATATATTGAGAGAAAAACGCTTTTTATACTTTTTTCATTTTTGCATACATTTTAGAAAGTAAAAGTGAAAAAATTGTAAAATTAAGAATCTTTTATTAGAAATTTTGTATATTTTATATTCAAATTAAGAACATTTGCGTTTAATTTTAGAAGAAGAAAATAAAATTTAAGGGAGGAAGGAAAAAACTAATTCCTTTCCTTTTCCACAATCTTAAATTCAACAATTCTTTTTTTGCATTTTGGACATTCAACATCTAAAATTCCTGTATCATTAGCAACAACAATAACTTCTTTCCCTTCATGTCCGCATTTGCATCTGTAAGGAAC
>JAADDV010000090.1 GCA_013153795.1 Aquificota bacterium
AACAGATAAAAGAAGGAAATCTTAATGTTATTTGGATAAATCATACTTATACCCATTTTTACAATCCAAAACTTCCCCTTGAGAAAAATTTTCTTTTAAAAGAAGGGACAAATCTGTTTTTTGAAATAACAGAGGTAGAGAAACTTTTTATAAAAAATGGTATGGTTCCTTCTATTTTTATTAGATTTCCTGGGCTTGTTGCTGATTATGAAATAAGAAAAGAGGTTGCTTTTAAGTATGGACTTATTGCTGTTGGAAGTGATGCATGGCTTGCAAAGGGGCAAATGCCTATAAAAGGCTCTATTATCCTTATCCATGGAAATAAAAATGAACCTGCAGGGATAAAAATTTTTGAAAAACTTCTTGAAAAGGATTTTTACTTTGGGTCTTTGTTAGAAATAAGGTGTAATTAAGGGTTTCTTATGTAACCAGACTATATTAGAGGTTTTCTTGTTCATAATGCCACTCTATGTAAGCTATTAAGTTTTCTTTTTCTAGCACATCTTGGATAATATTATTTATTTGTTCATGTAATTTCCAATTTCTTTTTCCTTCTATATATACATTTATTCCAATATCGGCGCCTTCCATAGCTTGACCTATGTCTACTTTTACTTTATATGGTAAATTTGCAGAATTAAGTTTGTTTTGAATTTCGTAGATTATATCTACAGTAGTTTTACTTTTAATCATCACTTACAACCTCAAAAAGTTTTTCTACAAGATTAATATATGCTTCGACTTCTTTCTATCTTGTCTAAGGATTTATTTTTTCTGTAAAGTATTTCAAAGAAATACTTCAATATTCCTTTATGTTCCCATCTTCCTGTTGGAGCTTCCCCGCATTCTGCTACTTTATTTAATATACTTCAGTAAATTCTTATTCCTGTTCTTTTAGCTTCTTGGGATATGAAATCTGAGCTGTTAGGGGGTTTTATTATAAGGTCTACTTTTTGTTCTCCTATTTTTATGTCTAAATCAACTAAAAAGTCTAGTTTTTTGTCTAATATGTTTGTATAGTCTTCTACTTCTATGTAGATATCTATATCCCCGCCTTTTTTGTTTAGATCTGCTCTTGAGCCGAATATCCAGATTTTTATATTTTTTCCAAAATGTTTCTTAGCCAGGCTTATTATATTTTCTAAAACTTCTTCAGAAAGTCTGACTTTTTTAAAGTTTTCTTTCATCTATGAAACTCTTTATTTTTTGATAGATTTTTTCTATATTTTCAATTTCTTTTATTGCTTTTTGAACTGCTTCGATTTTCAACTGGGTTTCCCAAGGATATATATGGATAAATTCGTTTCTTAGTTTTCTAACTTTGTTCCAGTAGTTTGAACTTGGAATAAAATTATATTTCTCAAGGGTGTTTAGAATGTCTATAAATGCTACTTCTGTGTAACTTCTTCCTGTAAGGATTTCGTAAAATAGAGGAAATAGTTTTTCTCCTATTGCACTTTGAAGTTTAATAAATCTAAATATAAAAGCATCTAACAAAATAATTGTTTCATAATCAAGAAGATCTGCTTCAGAAAGATTATCAACGCCTAAACTCAGTAACTTGTTTTTTTCGTATTTTAGCGTTTCTAAATGTTTGTCTATCTCTTGAAAAACCAGGTCTAGTTTCTTCATGGAAGCTTTCACTCCTTGGTTTTTGCTGGCAGTTCTATTTTAAATAAAGCTCCTTCTTTTGAAGGAAGGGCTTTTATACTTCCTCCGTGGTTTTCTATTATCTCTTTTGTTATAGCAAGTCCCAGTCCACTTCCTTTTGATTTCTTTGAGTAATAAGGGATAAATACTTTATCAAGTTCATCTATAGGAATTCCTTTTCCATTGTCTTTAAAAAGTATGGTTATCTTTCCGTTTTCTTCTCTTGCTGTTATTTCTACAAATCCTTTGTCCTTTATAGCTTCAAAGCTGTTTTGGATAAGGTTTAAAAATGCCTGTCTTAAGAGTTTTTTATCTGCATTTATATTTATATTTTCTGGAATATTGAGCTTGATTTTGAAGTTTTCTGTTTGGTAGCTTTCTTTTATCTCTTTTAGAAGCTGTTTTAGATTTACTTTTTCTTTGTTTAAAATTTTTCCTGCTGAGGCAAACTGTCCAAACTCTTTAACTAGTTTTGCAAGGTGGTCTACTTCTGTAAAGATAACATTTACTGCTTTTTCAAGGATTTGGGGGAATCTTGGGTTGTTATTTTGATATTGGCGTTTTATTCTTTCTGCTGAAAGTTTTATTGGTGTTAAAGGATTTTTTATCTCATGGGCTATTCTCTGGGCTATTTCTTTCCATGCCAGGATTTTTTCTGCTGCTACAATGTCTGTTATATCATCAAATATAAGAACGTATCCTTTTGGGGATATTTTTGTTATTTTTGCGATTATAATTTTTCCATCTATGTTTATAGTTTGTTCTTTTTGGATATTCTTTATATCAAGTTTTATCTCTTTCATAAACTCTTCTATATCTTTTCCTTTTAACTTTGAAGGGTCTATTCCTAATATCTGGGCTGCTGCCTTGTTTATTTTTTCTATTTTTCCAAATCTGTTTGAATAAATAACTCCTGTTCTTGCATTTTCCAGTATTGCTTCAAGATACTCTTTGTTTGCTTTAAGGTCTTTATTACTTCTTTCTAGCTGGTGATACAGATTCTTCAGCTCGTCTACCATATAGTTAAATTCCTGGATTAAAATTCCCAGTTCATCAGGGGCTTTTATATTTATTTTTGTGTTCAGGTCTCCACTAGCTAGTTTTTTTGCTGCTTTTACCAATTCTTCTAGAGGGTATGTAAGGTTTCTAACAACATACTGACTAAACCAAAGGGCTGCAAAGATAACAAACATTGTGATTATTACCATAGTAAGGATATAACTGACTCTTATTGGGTTTTTGTAGTATCTAAACTGGGCATACACGTCTGCAATGTGTTTAACTTCAGCTCTATTTTTGGATATAGCATCTGGAAGCTGATAATCAATAAGGTATGTTTGGTTTTCATAGTCTGTTATGTATCTGAGGAATAGTTTTCCATCTTTTTGAATAAGTTTTCTTTCTTCAAAAAAGTCTTCTTCTTTCAAAGGTAAAACAGGTTTTCCATAAATAATTTTTACTTTTTTTGTGTTTTTGTCTAAGAGAACCATTGATTTTATATTGAATTTTTTGAAGGCTTCGTAAGGGGATATTTTGTTTTCTCCTATCATATAAACAATGCCATCTAAAAATCTGCTGTATTCTTTTACATTTTCATCTGTTATTTTTTCTACATTTTTTAAAGCTTTTTCAACTTTTCCGCTGAACCATAGATTTGTTGCATCAGAGATAAGACTTATTGAGGCAACAGATAAAATCATTGCTGGAATAACAATCATAAAAATAAGAATAAGGGAAAGTTTTTTCCTTAGTTTTCCTGCTGGCTGGCTTTTTTCAAAAAAGAGTTTTATAAGGTGTCTTAAGGATATAGCTAGTATAGATAAGAAGAAAACAACATCTATGTTAATGATAATAAGAAATATATACGGGTTAAAAACATCTTTTACCTTAGAAATCTCTTTGAATATGTAGAGATTTCCTCCAATAAAAATGAAAAGAACAATAAGAAATATTATTTTGTTTCTTTTTTTGTTTAAGAGTTTTCCCATTACTTTCTTCTTTTAAATTTTTCTGGTAGTTCTCTTGGTTTTACTCCAAAGTATTCAACTTCTTTTTCTTCATCAAGTCTTTTTGAAAAGGGTTTTTCATACTTTAGTTCTTCGTAAACATGGGCTACCAGTCCTGGAATTCTTCCTATTATGAAAAATCCTTTCCCAAGTCTCCAGTCAAATCCCATTTCTGAAACAATAGCAGCTATGGCTCCATCTACATTCATAACAAGCTTTTTTCCTTTTATTTTTTCTATCTCTTCTTCTACTTTTTCTGCAAATTCACAGAATTTTCCATAAAAACCTATCTCTTTTGCTATATCAAAAAGCACTTTTTTTCTTGGGTCATACTCTTTATAAAATCTGTGTCCATATCCTGGGATACGTTTTCCTTCTTCAAAATATTTTTTAACCACTTCTTCTGGATTTTTATCTACATTTTCTTGTAGGAATTTCATAGCTCCTTCTAATGCTCCTCCATGAGCTTCTCCAAAAGCTAAAACTCCAGCTCCGACTCCAACGTGAAGAGAATTTCCTCCACTTGCTACTGCTCTTGCTGCTATTACTGAAGGTGGTGCTATTGAATGTTCAACTAATGAGACAAATATTGCATCAAGCATTTTTGCTTCCTTTTCAGAAGGAAGTTCCCCTTTTAAAACAAGGTATATTGCTTCAGAAAATGTTAGATTTCCCACTAAATCCCTTAGTTTATATCCCCTTACATACGCCTCATAACCATCATGCATACTTATAGATGTTCTCCATTTTTTGTCTGGCATAATAGTCCTCCTTATTTAAAAGTTTTAAAAGATTTAGTTATTCGTATCTCAGAACTTCTGCAGGAATTTCTTTAGAAGACATTCGAGCAGGAATAATTGATGAAATAAAGCAGATAATCATAGAAGCAACAAAAACTGAAATTACATCAATATATGAGATTTTAAGAGGTAAATAAGAAATCATGTAAACTTCTGGATTTAATTTTACTAAGTGATAAGTATCAGCTACATATATTGAAAAAAGACCTATTAACATTCCTAAAATAGTTCCTGTAAAACCAATAATAAGACCTTGCCACAAAAAGATTTTTAAAATAAAACTATTATCTGCTCCTATTGTTTTTAAAATAGCTATATCTTTTCTTTTTTCTCTAGCTTTTGTTGCTTCTATGATTATCTGCTTTATTTCATCAATTAT
>JAADDV010000113.1 GCA_013153795.1 Aquificota bacterium
CAAGAAGCTATTTGGTATTACACTATGGGTGAAGGATACTTTGAACCTCAAACAAGAGAATATCTTGAGTTAGTAGAAGCTGCTGAAATGTACGGCGAAAACTATATTCCTCCTTGTGATGGTAAATTATTTGCCTTTGCTATGACAAGAGCTGCAGAAGATATTCCTGATTTACCAGCTTGTAAAATAGGACAACCATTTATAGTAGAACTTCCTATCCCTCAATGGATGTGTGAATTTGGGTTATTAGAAAGATTTCTTACTGAATTTTACAAAATTATAAAGGGCAACTAGGGCCTTTATTTCTCCAGTCTAGCTCCCTAATCTAACCTGCCTGTATCAGGGGGATATCTAAATCCCCCTCTTTTTTTATCTATATGATTTTAAATTCCTATTAATCCTTTAATAAGGAATTAGAGTCTATTTTAATTTCTTGTTTTTAATCATTTATTAAAAATGAATTAATAAATTATTTGAAATCTAATATTTAGCTCCTATTTTTTGATTAAAACAAGAAAAAATAAGGTTTTGCTCAATATTTTAATGATTTTTTACAAAAACTCTTGAAATTTTTAAATATTATCTTATAATTTTTATCAAAAGAGTATTTTCTAAATTATTTAAAATAAAGATTTATTTCGAGAAAAAATATAATTTTTGGAGGTTTAGTGCAATGTTTAAGAAAGCTTGGCCTTTCTATCTAAGTTTTACCTTTGCTTTACTGTTTTTGACCTTTCTAGATACAGCATCTGCTCAAAGTAGTTGTTGCTACACTCGAAACGAGTATCAATACACAACTCAGACTAACTATTCTCGCTATTACGCAACGAGAGGAAATTATCGCTATTATTACGTTCAAAGGAGAGTTCCAAGTAGATATTATGTAGTTGTTGATAATCCAAGAAACAGCTGTACACGTAGAACTACAACGACATGTTTACCTTTCTCAATTCCTTATAATATTCCTGATGGTTGGCTACTTAGCCGTATGGGTATAGACCCTCAAGGAAGATCTTTAAGAACATTTCAATTTAAAGACCTTACAAACGAATGTAGATATTCTATTAAAACTTCTGAAACTTATCATGCATGGTGTATGGATCAAAACCTAATGGCTGTTCCTAATATAGATTATATGACTAGACTATTTAACTTCTTCCAAGCTTTACCTGATTATGGACAGTTTGAAACTCCTAAAGGAGATGTAACTATTTTTGATTTCTTCTATAAAGATTATGATGGAAATTACATCCCATTTGATAAAATCCTTTATATTCTTAATAACAAAGAAGGTTATACAATGGCAGAGGTTCAAGAAGCTATTTGGTATTACACTATGGGTGAGCAATATGTTCATACTAGCACAACTAGATATAAAGAATTAGTAGAAGCTGCTGAAATGTATGGAGATAACTATATTCCTCCTTGTGATGGCACTGGAAAATTATTCATGTTTGCTTTAACTAAGTCTGCTCAAGAAGATTCTCAAGTTCAAGCTTGCCAGTTAGGACAACCATTTGTTGTTGAAATGCCTGTTCCTCAATGGATGTGTGAATATGGGGTATTAGATGACTTATTAGAAAAAATCTACAGCTCTTATGAAAACTTCTTAAACCAAGACCAAGGTCAAAATCAAAACCAAGACCCATAAAACTCATTGAAGGGGGCAGTTGCCCCCTTTCAACAAACCTTATTTAATGCTTGTAAAAATTTTTCATTTTCTTCTTTTGTTCCAATAGAAACTCTTAGAAAATCAGGAAACCCAAAAGCAGGTCTTACTATAATTCCTTTTTTCATTAGTTTTTTATAAACTTCATCTGCTTTTTCAACTTTAAACATAATGAAGTTTCCATATGTAGGAATAAAGTATATTCCTTTTCTTTCTAAACCTTCATATAACTGCTTTTTTCCTTTTTCATTTTCTTCAATAGAAAACTGAACAAAGGCTTGGTCTTTTAGAGCTTCTAAAGCTGCCTTTTGAGCTAAAAGATTCGTGTTAAAAGGCTGTCTTACCTTTTCCAAAATCTGAATAATATTTTTGTCTGCTATACCGTATCCTATTCTAAGACCAGCAAGGCCATAAGCTTTAGAAAAGGTTCGTAGAATGATAACATTTTTCTTTGGAATATTTGGGTTTATAGGATTTATATAGTTTATTCCATCTGGCACTCCGTGGGATTTTGCATACTCAAAGTAAGCCTCATCTAAAACAAGAAGAATATCATCTGGTAAAGCTTTTATAAATTCATCAAACTCCTCTTTTTTATTTGCAAAACCTGTAGGATTACAAGGATTATCAATAAAAATTACCCTTGTTTTATCTGTTATAGAATCTAAAACCTTAGATAAATCTCTTGAATAATCACACTCTAAAGGAACTTTTTTTATGGAACCACCAGCAATTTTTGTTACTATCTCATAAATAACAAAACTTCCTTCAAACATTAAGGCTTCGCCTTCTGGTAGAAAAACTCTGGCAATCATATCTAAAATCTCATTTGAGCCATTTCCAAAGATAATTTGTTCAGGAGATACCTCTAAAAATTTTGAAAGCTCTTGTCTAAGATAATAGGCACCTCCATCAGGATATCTATTTATATGAAGGGCCTCTTCTTCTATAATCTTTTTTACAAAAAGAGAACATCCAAAAGGATTTTCATTAGAAGCAAGCTTGATAACCTCTTTAAGACCAAGTTCTCTTTGAACTTCTTCTATAGGTTTTCCAGGTTTATAAGTATTTATATTCTTTAAATATTCAGGAATTTTTAGCATACAGACCTCCTTAATATTAAAAACTTTATATACTTCATCATACTATCATAGGTTTTTAGTAAAACTTTAGAAAATAAAAGAATTTAACTAAATAAAAAGGCCGCCAAGTTTTTAAAGTGTCCAAATTAATTAGATAAAATTAAATACTAATTTTTTGCCAAGACACTCAACAGTGTATTTATATAGAAACATAAGATTTAAAAAAAGTTTGATTTTCCTTTTAAGGTTTTGTTTTTAAATATAGATTAAATTATTTATTGATAAACTTTTATATGGTTATATAATGTATCTCTCTCTACTGGAATTTTACCAGCTTTTTTTATAAGTCTTATAAGTTTTTCTTTTTGTTGCTGTGTTGGAGATTTTGCTCCTGCAAAATGGGCTATTTTTTCTTCCATAACAGTTCCATCCATATCATCAGCTCCAAAATTTAAAGCAACCTGTGCTATTTTTTCTCCAATCATAACCCAATAAGCTTTTATATGAGGCACATTATCAAGCAGAAGTCTTGATACAGCAATAGTCTTTAAATCATCAACGCCATGGGTATGGTCTGTTATATTAAGCTCATTATTTTCAGGTTGGTATGCTAAAGGAATAAAACAGGTAAAACCACCTGTTTCATCTTGTGCTTCTCTTATTTTTAAAATATGGTCGACTCTTTCTTCTATGGTTTCTACATGACCATAAAGCATTGTTGTTGTAGATTGAAGTCCAAGTTTATGAGCTGTTTTATGTATTTCTAAATATTTTTTCCATCCTATTTTTATTGGAGCTATAATCCTTCTTACTCTTGGGGAAAATATTTCAGCTCCTCCTCCTGGAAGACTGTTTAGCCCTGCTTCTTTAAGCTTTATAAGAACTTCTTCGTAGGACAATTTTGCTAGTTTGGAAAAATAGTCAATTTCTACAGCTGTAAAAGCTTTTATATGAAGATTCGGAAAATTTTTTCTCAAAATAGAAATTATATTAAGATAAACATCAAAATCCCAATCTGGGTGAAGGCCTCCAACAATATGAACTTCTGAAGCTCCTTGTTCTACAGCATATCTTGCTTTTTCAACTATTTCCTCATATGACATTTCATAAGCTTTTGGGTCGTTTTTATCCATTGTGGCAAAAGCACAGAATTTACAATCAAGACTGCAAATATTAGTAGGATTTATCTGTCTGTTAAAAACAAAATATGCATATTTTCCATTTTTCTTTTCTGTCACGTAGTTAGCAAGGAGACCAAGGGTAAGTAGGTCATTAGTTTTAAAAAGTTTTACTCCATCTTCAAAAGAAAGTCTTTTTTCTTCTAAAACTTTATCAATTATTGAAAATAGCTCTTTATCTGTAGCTAAGGAAAGGCCTTTTTCTAAATCTAAGGAAAACATTTTTATCCTCTAAATAAAATTTTATTTACTTCCACAAATATAACACACTCCATTTTCAGTTTTAGCCCAGTGTTTTGTTCCTGCTGGAAGATTTAATCGGTCTCCAGCTTTTAATAAAATTTCTCCTTCTTCTGTTCCCATTATTACTTCTCCTTTATAAATCCATCTAACTTCTTCATATGGATGAATATGCCAGTCATAAAAAGACCCTGCTTCATCGCACCATGGAAAAATATTAAAGTATCCTTCCCTTTTTAAAATCTCTTTAATTTCTTCTGGATTCGTAATGTTTGTATGAAATACTTTCATCTTTTCCCTATTAAGCTCCATGTTTCATGGTCTATATTATGTAAAATATATTCTGGAGCGTTTACTTCAATAATATATTTTCCATCTATTTTTAGTATATTTCCTTTTTCATCAGTTTTAAAAATTACTTCCCCTACTTTGTGTTTTCCTTTAAAAAATTCTATTTTGTTTTGATTTTCAACTATCTTATCTATTCCATGCATATTCATTTGTCTAGATATTACATCATGTATAAAGTTTTTATCTTCTATAGAAAAAACCCTCTGGCTCATTTGTTCATGAAAATGTTTATCATTTAACCAAACTAAAAAAGCAAATATAATGATTGCTATATCTATAATTCCTAACGAAAGACTGTATTTA
>JAADDV010000147.1 GCA_013153795.1 Aquificota bacterium
CAGAAGAAGAAGCTATAAATGAGATAAATGTTGTAAAAGAAGTTATTAGAATAGCGAAAGAAAAGAAAATGAAATTTGCATTAGATGATTTTGGAACAGGTTATTCTAACTTTATTTATTTACGTTATTTTGATGTAGAAATTTTAAAACTTGATGGGTCTTTAATAAAAAATATAGATAAGGATAAAGATAATCAGATTATTATTGAAGGAATTTCTCTTATATGTAAGAAAAAAGGTATAAAACTTCTTGCAGAGATGGTTGAAACAAAAGAAGAACTAGAAACATTAAGAGCAATAGGAATAGATTATGTTCAGGGATATTACTTTGGGAAGCCCTCTTCTGAACCTGTTTTAAGAGCAAAAGGAAATGTATTATTTAGAGTTAAAAAATTTGGTTAATGTTTTAAAACAGCACATTTAGCTTTACCAAATTCAACTGCACATTCAATATCATTTCCTATTTTTAGATGGAAGATTTTTTTCGGAGAAAAAATTCCAGATTTTTCTTCATCATAATAAAGCTGGATTTTCTCTCCATAAAAATGGATATTGCATGAATAATTTTTAGTTGGATTTAAAATTCTTTCATGATAAAACTCTTTAATGCAGGTAGACATATCATACTCAACAACAAATTTAAGAAAACTTAAAGGAATAATTTTTTCAAGACCTGTAAGGAGAAATGAAAAAGAAAAAGTTTGCTTGGTAAGGAATAAAAACATAATGATAGATATTAGCGCCGGTCTTAAAAACATTTATCCCTCCTTATTTAAAAGTGGTTATTAAATACTTAAGAAGATATAAATAACCTTATATTAATTTACGTTTGATATTAAAGATAATGTTTGTGTTTGATTTTTGTCAAGACATAAGAAAGGCTTGCAAAAATGCAAGCCATATAGATTTTATTCAGAGAAAACTTTAGTTCTATATCTATAAATTTCTACTGGAAGTGTTAACCAACAATCTTGAGGAAGTCCTGCTTTTAAGCAAAGATGAGAAAGGAATTGAACCTTGTCTGGAATTTCTTCCCATACATCAGGCAAAAATGTTCCCTGATTTGCACCATACTTTAAAATAAGACCATCTTTAAAAGGTTCTATCTTGTTTAAAAGGTCTTGAGGGTCTTTATATGGCACAGGTTCAGGGAAAGATAAAATAGAAACTTTAACTCTAATGTCTGGTAGTTCTTCTGGAGTTACTGGTGGAAATCTTGGGTCTTGGGTTGCAGCAGCTATAGCATTTCTAATGACATCTTTATAAAGAGGTTGGACAGGTATAATAGAGCCAATACATCCTCTTAACTGACCTGTATGTTTGTTTTCTAATGTAACAAAAGAAGCTCCCTTCTTTTTCCAGCTTTCATAAGGAACTTCAATTAAATCAATAATAATACCTTTGTTTAGATATTCTTCTATTGCTTTTCGTGCAAGAAATACTAAAGCTTTGCCTTCTTCTTCACTTATTTCATCTAAAGAAGTGATTACGTCTTCCATTTTTCCTCTCCTTTATTTATAAAATATATAACTTGCATAGCCAACAACAGCAGACCTATCTCCTGATGTATCTCCAGAGGTTTTATAATCTAATACTTTGCTTTTCCATCCTTTTTTTCTTGCATAATCTATAATTGCTGCTAAACCAATTTTTCCGCAAGCTTCACATTTATCTAAATAAGAAATATCTAGTTTTTCCACAGCTAAATGACAGTAAGCATCAATTTGTCTAGCTACTTCATCAGGATAGTAATGGCTTAAATCCGTGCTTATTACAACAACTGTATCATCTCTATCATCTTTAAAGAAATCTATTACTTCTTCTACTATAGAAAAATCTATCTGACCATAAACAACAGGGATGATAGAAAAATCTTTAAGAACCATTTGAAGAAATGGAACTTGAACTTCTAAAGAGTGTTCTTTTTGATGAGGAAGAGTATTTAATGTTATTGGAAGTTTATCTTTATATAAAGCTACAAACTCTTCTATTCTCTTTTTATTAACTGGAACGTCTCCTAAAGGTGTTTCCCAGTAATCATAATAACCAAAAGATATTCCCCCAAAAGGAACATAATGGGAAGGTCCTATTAAAAGAACATCATAATGTTTATCTGGGTCTAAGTTAAGAAATTGTTTATAACTTACAGCAGCTGTTGGTCCTGAGTATACATATCCAGCATGAGGAGATACAACAGCCTCTGGCTTATAAGGATATAAGGGTGCTTGTTCTAAAAAATATGTGAGCATCTGTTTTAATTCTTCCGGATTTCCCGGATAGAACATATTACTTACAGCAGGTTCTCTTACAGCTAACATAATTTGCCCTCCTAATGTTTTCAAATAAATATATGTTTTCTTTTTAATACCACAATAACCACATATTTATGTATCACTTTTATTCACCTATAAAACATGAGATTTTTCTCTATTTAACTTTTCTTTAAATAAATTAGACTCAAAAAAATAAAGAGGTTGTTTATGAGTAATATAAAAGTTTTGGAAGTTATAGAAGGCTTAGGCTGGTGCGGGACTAAAGAGCAGACCTATTTAATAACAAAACATTTATCAAAATATTTTAATGTAGAAATCGCACTAGCATTTAATCATAAAGAAATGATAAATCGATTGAAAGATAAAGTCCCTTTAAAATTTTATGAAGAAGATAACGGAAACAGTAAAAGAAGATTTAAAGTAAAAAATTATAAAAGACTTTACTATATATTAAAGAACGGAAATTATGATGTTGTTGTTGCTAACTCTTCATGGTCTCTTAACTATATACTGGCTGTTTATCCTTTTTTAAGAAAAAAGCCAAAATTAATAGCTATGAGACGCTCAGGTTTTACACCTTCTTTTTTTTCTAAAAACTTTAAATATAGATTTGCAGATAAAATAGTAGTAGTTTCTAAACAGGTAGCTCAAGAACTAAAGGAAAAAAATTTTTTTCCTGAAAAACTTGTTACTATCGAAAGTGGTATAGATTTATCAAGATTCAAACCTTCCAGTGAGTTTAGAGAAAAAATAAGAAAAGAATTAGGTATTAAAAATAATGAGTTTCTTTTTATTAATGTTGCGAATTTTCAGCCATGGAGAAAAGGACAAGACATTCTTTTAAAAGCTTTTAAAGAGCTAAGTTGTGAAAAATGTAAGCTTGTTTTGGTGGGAATTGATACTGATTCTTTAGAAGCTAGAAAATTGATAAAAAACTTGGGATTAGAAAAGAAAGTTATTGCTCTTGGATTTAGAAATGATGTGGAAAAACTTCTTCAAGGAGCTGATTTTTTTGTTCTTTCTTCAAATTCAGAAGGGATAGCTGGAGCACTTCTTCAAGCTATGGCAACTGGAAAAATTGTTTTATCTACACTAGTTGGTGGTATTGGAGAGTATTTGAAAGATGGGATAAATGGTTTTTCAGCTCCTGTTGGAGACTATAAAAGGTTAGCTGAAAAAATGAAACTTTTAACAATGTTAACAGAAGAAGAGAAGGAAAAATTAAGAAAAAATGCTATTAAAACAACGGAAAATTATTCAATAACAATAACTTCCGAAAAATGGAAATATTTAATAGAAAGTGTAATAAAAGGTAACAGTTAGGTAACGTTAACCTCCTACAATATAAAAAAACAAATCTAGGGAGGTTTTAAAATGAAGAAAAAAATGTTACTTTCAGCTTTACTTATGGGAGGAGCTTTATTAGCATCTTGTGGTGGAGGTGGTGGAGATTCAACTTCCACTTTAAGTGAAGACACTAATTCAAATATCACTGAAGATACTAATATTCAGCCTTCTCATGTAGAAGTTTTAGGTCAAGTTTTAAAAGACAATCCTGCAACTAGCTCTATTTTACCTCAAGCATATAGACTTGGAGATTATGTATTAGGCTATATTTCTGCTTTAACAATTGATAATGGACAGGTAATTGTTGTTTCTGATGATATAGATAACGATGGAAAATTCAAGCTAGCTCTTCTTAAAGACAAAGATTATGTATTTACTCTTTTTGATAACGATGGACAACCTTTAGCTTCTACAATTGGAAAAACTTTTGAAATAAAAGATGATGCTTTTGTTAAAGTTGTTCTTATTGAAGATGAAGAAGGTCTTACAGGTCTTGAAGTTGAACCAAAAGATGATGATGCAATAGTTGTAAAAGAAGACCCTACACTTACAGATAATGATGGAGATAAGATTCCAGATGTTGTTGAAAACTTAGATACAGATAATGATGGAACTCCTGATATAGAAGAGCTCCTTTCAGATAAAGATGGAGATGGAATAATAGACTCAGCTGAAGATAACAATGGTGATGGTATTCCAGATATTATTCAAGACCACGATAATGACGGTGTTTTAGATATTTATGAAGATGAAGATAAAGATGGAATTAAAGATGTTTTTGAATATATCCACAACGATAAAAGAGAGCAAAACAAACACGGATATAATGAAGAACATGGAAATAAAGGAAAAGGTAAAGAAAGACACGGAAATAATAATCAATACATGGACAATGATAATATCCAAGACCCTATCCAGTATGTAATGCAACTACCATATGAAGAGTTATCGGAAGAAGAAAAAGCTGGAATTCTCTACATGAGAGAAGAAGAAAAGCTTGCTAGAGATGTTTATGCTGTTCTTATGAAAATGTATGAAGGACAGACTAATACCTTTGCAAATATTGTAGAATCAGAACAAAGACATATGGACATGGTAAAGGCTCTAATAGACAAATACGGATTAGAAGACCCAGTAGAGCAAACTAATGACCAAATAGGAGTGTTCATAAATCCATTCTTACAGGAGAAGT
>JAADDV010000045.1 GCA_013153795.1 Aquificota bacterium
AATTTATCATTATTATTAATATTCATATCATGCATAGGAATTAAAGAAAGAGTCAAAAAAGACTTGAAACAGCAAAAAAGGAACTACCCTTCTGGAAAGAATATGATTATATTGTTGTTAATGATATAATAGAAAAAGCTAAAGAAGACTTAAAACATATCATTTTAGCAAGTAGATTAACAACAAAAAGCTTCTCAACTTCTACAATTGAAGATAAAATATTAAGAGGATTAATGGAGGGAGAATAGATAACATTGAAAGCTTTATATTTTGCTTATATCTTAACTATTTTGACTCTTTCTTTAATTCCTATGCATGATATGAATATTAATAATAATGATAAATTTAATCATTTTATTGCTTTTTTTGTTTTCACAATATTAGGTTTTTTAGCCTATAGATTTAAATATATCTCTTTGTTTTTTATAGGGTTGCTTGTTGGAATAGCAATAGAAGTATTTCAGTATTTTGTTAAATATAGGTCTACTGAATTTGCTGATTTAGTAGCCGATAGTATAGGAATATTATTAGCACTAATAGTAATATTTTTATTTAATCGTTTAATAAAATCTAGTAAAGAAGTATTACTTTTTAATATTAACTTAAATAAAATGAAGGAGGAACATTTTGGGAAAAAGACCTCTTATTGAAGAAGCTTTAAAAAGAGTTAATAATAGATATGAGCTGGTTCACGCAGCGGTAAAACTTGCTAAAGAGTTGTATGAAACAGGAGCTGAAAGTTATGTTACAGAAGAAGGTATACCTTTGAAAAAAACAGTAATTGCCATAAATGAAATAGCAAAAGGTAGAGCTATTATATTAAGAAAGTCATCTTCAGAGGATTAATTTGCTTTTAAGATAAATAAACAGTATCTTAAAAGAAAGAGGGGAGAGTGGATTTAACTTATGTATTTAGAGCAAACGTTAAAGAACTATAAAATCTATAGGTTTATCTTTTCCTTTTCTTTACTCTTTTCTTTTGGAATTTTTGTTGTATTAAGTGATAAAAGTTTAAATGTTGAAACAGTTTCAATTCCAGCAATTATATTAGTAATATATACTCTTGCCAGCTTTTTTAGTCTTTTTATAGAAAGAACTTCAATAATAGATTTTCTTTTAGATATTACCGCTATTTCTTCTTTTATATTTTATGATTTTGATAAATTAAAATTTTTCTCTCTTTTATATTTATTTGCTTTATTTTTTGCAGGATTTCTTCTTCCTAGTTTACAAGCTTATTTAGTTGCGTTTATAGCCTTTGTTTTATATGTCTTAATGTTTGTTTTTTTAGGGACATTTAAGGGTCTTGAAGCAGTATTTAATATTATTTTAAATGGAGTAGCCTTTGCAGCTATAACAACAGCAGGAATAAAACTAAAAGAAAAAATTAAATCTCAAGAAGCATATATAGAAATTTTAGAAAAAGAAAAAAAAGAAAATGAACTTTATAAAAGATTATATAGAATGGCAGCTGAACTTGCACATGAAATAAAAAATCCTCTTACTTCTATAAAAGCTGCAGCTGATTTATTAGGAGAAGGAGTATATAGTCCTAAATTAACAGATATGATAAAAAAAGAATCAGAAAGATTAAATCAACTTTTAAAAGATTTTTTAATGCTATCTAAACCAAGAAAAAGTAATCCTCAATATGTGAATATAGGAAATTTATTAAAACAATTATTAACAACATATAGAACAAATAATAAAGAAGTTGAGTTAAATATAAAAAAGAACTACACGATTTATATAGATGAAAAAGAATTTATATCAGCTTTATCAAATCTTATAAAAAATGCATTTGAATGGGCAAAATCAAAGGTTAGTATAACAGTAGATGGAACTAAAGATTACATAATAATAATTATAGAAGATGATGGGCCTGGTATACCCAGAGAAGATATAAATAAGATATTTGAACCTTTTTACACTAAAAGAGAAGGTGGAACAGGTTTAGGATTAGCTATTGCAAAAAGAGTAATTGTAGAAAATCAAGGTTATCTTTTTGTAGACCCAAATAAAAAAAATGGAACAAGATTTATAATACAACTACCAGTAAATAAAGAAGGGAGAGATGAAGGCATTAATCGTTGATGATGAAAAAAGTATAAGAGAGATACTTAAAATTATACTAAGCGAATTTGATTTTGACGTTGATGAAGCTGGAAGTTTCACAGAAGCAAAAGAGAAATTAGAGAAAAACTATTATGACTTAGCAACATTTGATTTAAAACTTCCAGATGGTTCTGGAATTGACTTATTAAAAATTTTAAAAGAAAAAAATCCAAAAGCTGAAGCTATAATGATGACTGCTTTTGCTTCTTCTGATACAGCTGTTGAAGCTATAAAAATAGGAGCTTATGATTATATCTCAAAACCATTTGATATAAATGAACTTCGATTACTTTTAAGAAATGTTAAGAAAAAATTAGAGTTAGAACATAAATTATCCGAAGAAAAGGAAGAAAAATTTCAAAATCTTATAGGAAAATCTCCAGCTATTCAAATAGTAAAAGATACAATAGAAAAAATAGCTCCATATGATATAAATGTTTTAATAACAGGAGAAAGTGGAACAGGAAAAGAAGTTGTTGCAAAAACAATTCATGAACTTTCTAAAAGAAAAAATAAACCATTTGTAGCCATAAATTGTGCCTCTTTACCTGCAGACCTATTAGAAAGTGAGCTTTTTGGATATAAAAAAGGAGCTTTTACTGGTGCTTCTAGTGATAAAAAAGGACTTATTGAAGAAGCTAATGGAGGCACTTTATTTTTAGATGAAATAGGAGAAATGCCTTTATCTTTACAAGCTAAATTATTAAGATTTTTAGAAGAAAGAAAAATTAGACCTTTAGGAAGTACTAAGGAAATTGAAGTTGATGTTAGAGTCATTTCTGCTACAAATAGAAACTTAGAAGAGGAAATAGAAAAAGGAAACTTTAGAGAGGATTTATACTATCGATTATCTACAATAATCATTAGAATACCACCTTTGCGAGAAAGAAAAGAGGATATTCCTCTTTTAGCTGAATACTTTTTAAAAGAGTTTCAGAAAAAATATCATAAGCATTTTAATAAAATTTCTCCTGAATTTTTAAATTTTCTTATGTCTTATGAATTTAAGGGAAATATAAGAGAATTAAGAAATCTTTTAGAAAAGGCTGTAATTTTATCAGAAGGAGAAGAATTAAAATCTCCTATTGGAAAAACCGAAGACGTTAATTCAATTTATATTGATAATCCAGATAAAGAATTTCTTATAAAATCTTTTCCTGATATAGGAATTGATATGAAAAAGGTCTTAGGAAGTATAGAAAAAGCTTTATTAGATAAAGCTATGGAACTGTCAGGAGGTGTTAAGACTAAAGCAGCTGAAATCTTAGGATTAAGTTTTAGAGAGTTTAGATATAGGTATTCGAAATATAATACAGATAAAGATGTTAAAGAAGTTAATGTTGACAAAAACTGACCATTAATTGACAATTTTTGTCATTTTATTAATCAAAAACATTTCTATTAAAAAAAGTAATTATTATTGTATAGGATAAGGTTTTGGAATTTATTAAATTTTTGCGATTTTATATTAAATTTTGTTAAGTTTTTTTCCTTTGGCACGAAAATTTCATAATATAATAAATAATAAGAAAAAAAACTGGAGGTTTTGTCATTATGAACAATGAGCTAGAAAAAGTTACTTATCTTCTTGAGGAAGAAGTTCAAGAAGATAAAAAAGAAAAAGGTTTTACTCTTATTGAACTTCTTGTAGTTGTTGCTATTATTGCTATTTTAGCAGCTGTTGCAATACCTCAGTTTACAAAATATAAAAGAAACGCAGCAGCATCTTCAGCAGCAGGGCAGATTGCAACTTGTATGAGTGAATTAGCAGCTGCTTATGCTGAAAATAGTAGTAAGACTACTTGGGATTGTAAAGTTGGAGACAGTACGATTAAACTAAAACTTGACCCAGTTACAGGTAACATTGATATAGATGGAGAAAATAAAGCAATTGTATCTGGAATAAATGTAGAGTGCGATATTGAAGGAAATAAAGTTAGATGTATACCTTCATCTAATTAATAAAAGAACCTCCTTAGGAGGTTCTTTTGTTTTAACTTTGAGGAACTTATTTATGTTTAGAATATATCATTCAAAAGGTTTTTCTTTAATAGAATTATTAATAGTAATATCTATAATATTACTATTAGCTGCTATTGCTCTTCCATCCTTTATTAAATACAAAAAAAGAGCTGAAATATCTAATATACAAAAATTATTAACTACCTGTGCAAGAGAATTAGCTGTTGAATATACACAAAATAGTGCCATTTTAAAAAAAGTTTGCTACTTTCCAGAAACTCCTGATAACTGCACTTTAGTTTTGACCCCTTCTACTGGAAAAATTTTATTAGAAGCAGATAAATGCATTATGAATATATCTGGTTATGATGTCCAGTGTGTAGTAACAGCAGCAGGTGCTATTAAATGTTATGAAGTTAGATAAAAAAATTCTTTTTTTTATATTCTTTTTGATTCTTATTATTAAACTAAAAGATTTTTCTCACTTCCTTAATAAAAAAAATGTAATAACTGGTTATGATGCATTTTATTTTACTCGATTAACAGAAGAGTTAATAGAAAATCAATATGAAAAAATAGATACGTTAAGAGATGTTCCAGATTTTTTAGAAAGACCTTTTCCGCCACCTTTAATACTATATATAGGAAGTTTCTTTAGTAGAATTTTTCCTAAGGAATATGTATATGCTTTTTTACCACCTATTTTTTCTATTTTTTTTATTTTTCC
>JAADDV010000163.1 GCA_013153795.1 Aquificota bacterium
AAGTGTGGAATAAAGAAGAAAATATTAAAGGAAGTTTATTTAAAATGTCTTTAGATTCAGAAATAGACGAAAACAAAAATATCGTAGGATATAAATCTATTCATTTACTTTATCTTAACGCTCAAAATTTAAAGAGAGATATAAAGATATTTGATGGAGAATATTTAATAAACTGGCTTTAAAAGGAGGTTTAGATGGGAAAAGTTTTAGTCCTTTATGATACAGAAACAGGCCATACAGGAAAAATGGCTGAATATGTTGCAAAAGGTGCTAAAAAATATCCTGTAGAGGTTCGTTTAAAGTCTGTAGATGAAGCTACCAAAGAAGATATTCTCTGGTGTGATGGTATTGCTGTTGGAAGTCCTACATATTTAGGAGTGATGTCTTGGAAAATGAAAAAATTCTGGGATAGTATTGTTGATTTATGGGGAAATATTGATGGAAAAATTGGTTGTGCATTTTCTTCCTCTGGTGGATGGGGAGGAGGAAATGAAGTAGCTTGTATGTCTATTCTTACTATGCTTATGAACTATGGTTTTCTTGTTTTTGGAGTAACAGATTATGTAGGAGATAAATTTACTCTCCACTATGGAGCTGTTGTTGCTGGAGAGCCACGGACAGAAGAAGAAATAAAAGCCTGTGAAAGACTTGGGGAAAGACTTGCTCAGTGGGTTTTAGTATACGTAGATGGGAAAAAAGAATATTTAGAAGAAATAAGAAATAAAGAATAAAAAAGCCCCGAAAGGGGCTTTTTTATTAAGGTCTATATTGAGCTAAAATTTCATCCCAGTCAGGTTCTCCTGATGGAGGAGCATATTTTTCTTTGAGTTTAGCAACTCTTTCTTCAAACGTTTCCTTTTGAACCTGATAGAAAATACCAATCGGTCTTTTTCCTTTGAATGGCTCTGCATCTTCAAGTTCTGGATAATCTGCATCTAAAGCATGAGAAGCAAGCTCTAAAGCAGCTTTCATATCAGAAGGGTCATGTCCAAGTTCTTTGTTAATATCTATAAGTCTTCCTTTGTAGTATTTGAATGTATCAATTTTGTTAAATGTTGGACATGGAGAAAGAACATTAACAAATGAGAATCCTTTGTGCTCAATAGCTTTCTGGATAGTTTCTGCTAAATGCTTAGGATTTCCTGCATAAGATTGGGCAACAAATGTAGCACCAGAAGCTATAGCAAACTTTATAACGTTGAATGGGTCTTCAATATTTCCATATGGGTTTAAAGACCCTTTATATCCATATCTTGAAGTTGGAGAAGTCTGGTTCTTTGTAAGAGCATACATTCTGTTGTCCATAACAACAAGAGTAATATCAAAGTTCTTTCTTGCTGTGTGAGGGAAGTGTTCCATTCCAATAGAGAAAATGTCACCATCCCCAGCTGTAACAATTGTAGGTGTTTCAGGTTTAGCAAGTCTAATACCTACAGCTGCAGGTAAAGCTCTACCGTGAGCTGTGTGAACACCAAAAGCATTCATCCAAAGAGGAAGTCTTGAAGAACAACCAATACCTGATGTCATTGTTATTGCTGCAGGGTCAAGCTTCTCTTCAGAGAAAGCTTTTGTTAAAGCTGTAACAACTCCAAAGTCTCCACACCCAGGACACCATGTAGGCTCAATATCACTTCTGTATTCCTTAGGTGGGAGTTTTTCTTGTAGTCTGATATATTCCATGATATACCTCCTTTTCTAGGGTTTGGTTTATTTTTATAAAAACAGGGCTAAAAAGCCCTGATTAATGTCATTTAAGCGCTTACTTTTTCTCCTAAAAGCTCAAGGATTTTTTCCTCTATTTCTTTAGGTATGAAAGGTTCACCTCTGTAGATGTTAAACTGAACAATTTTTTCTTGAGGAATGTTTGTAAACATCTTCATAAATCTAGCAAAGTGTCCAAGGTAAGAAGCTTCTGGAACAAGGATTTTGTCAGCCATTGATGCAAGTTTTTCAAGGGCATTCTTTGGAACAGGATAAAGAATTTTTGGATATAACGCAGCTATTTTATATCCTTTATCTCTTAATCTTTTAACAGCTTCTTGAGCAATAGATGCTGTTAATCCCCAAGCAACAACAGCAATATCAGCTTTGTCTCCTTCCTGTAAATCTCCTAAATCCCACTCAACAAGATGAGGGTTTTCTTCTTCTACTCTAGCAATCTTTCTAAATCTCTTATCCATCATTACAGTTCTTTCATTTGGAGTAGTTCTTGGTCTGGAGTTTTCTGCGTGCTCAAGACCTGTAGCTGTGTATGGTTTTGGAGATTCTCCAGGAACAAATACTGGAGAAATTCCGCTTTCAGTAATAGCATATCTAAAGAGATTTTCTAACTCTTCAGGTTTAACGTCTTCTTTTCTTACAACAGGTCTTTCTACCAGATTTTCTTTTATTTTCTTAATATCAGGAGTTGGTATAGCTTCTGCCCTTAAAGAAAGAGAACCATCTGTAAGCATTAAAACAGGAAGCTGATACTTTTCAGCAAGGTTAAATGCTTCTATTGTAAGATAGAAGTTTTCCTCAACGTTTTTAGGAGCAATAACAATTCTCTGGTCATCACCATGACCACCAAGTGCTGCAGCAAAAAGGTCTGCTTGTTCATGTTTTGTAGGCATTCCTGTTGAAGGTCCAGCCCTTTGAACATCAACAATAACTGTTGGAAGTTCTGTCATAGATGCAAGACCAATAAGCTCTTGCATTAGAGAAATTCCAGGTCCAGATGTTGCAGTCATTGCTTTAGCACCAGCAAAAGATGCACCGATAATAGCAGCCATAGAAGAAATTTCATCCTCAGACTGGTAAACAAATCCACCAGTTTTTAGGATAATAGGAGCTAAATAGTTTCCTACTGTTGTAGCAGGTGTAATTGGATATGCTGCAAAAACTTTACATCCTGCAACAGCAGCACCTAAAGCAATAGCTTCGTTACCTTCAAGGATAATAACATCTTTCTTAGGTAATGGACCAGGAACTTTATAAGGGTCTACCTTTTTGATATGTTCTTTTATATAATTTTGAGCAACTTCAATAGCTTTAAAGTTTAAGTTAACAACATCTTCACCTTTTTTAGAGAATTTTTTAACTATTTCTTCTTTTAAAACTTCTATTGGAAATCCAAAAAGCTCAAAAACAGAAGCAACAGCTATAATGTTTTTAGTGATGTAAGCACCAACTTCTTCTTTTGCAAGTTTAGACATAGGGACAGCATAAACAAAAACACCCATTTTTTCTAATTCTTCTAAGTCTGGCTCAAAGTCCCCACCTTCAGGACCATCCCAAATAAGAACATTTCCTTTTCTTAAGAGAGGTTTGTTTACTTCATAAGCTTCTCCATTGAATGCAACGAGTATATCAAAACCATCTCCTTGTGAGAGGATTTTCTCATCAGACATTCTAACCTGAGATAATGCATAACCACCTTTAATTTCTGCTGGGAATGATTTGAAGGTAACGACTTCATAACCAAGATTTGAAGCAGCTCTCATTGTAAAATCACCGGCAGAGATGACACCTTCTCCACCCTCACCGGCATACTTAACTGTTAAATCAAATGCCATAGCGGATTCCTCCTTTATTTTTTTGGCTTTTAACATATTCAATTTTGAATATACGTTGAAAGTTTGTATAAATATAACACTGTTTGATTTTTTAAATCAAGTTTTTAGATAAACTTTGAAATTTGAAATTCTGAGCCAAAAATTAAGCTAAGAAACTTTGCATAATCTTCTTGTGATAAACTAAAATTATTATTTGTGCTTAAACTTTTATATTTTTATTAGTTTTGTGAAGGAGAGATTTTAATGTTAGATTTAAGAACAATAGAAGGAAAATTATCTGCAGAAGGTTTAAGATTTGCTATAATTGTAAGTAGATTTAATAACCTTATAACAGAAAAGTTGTTAGAGGGAGCTATTGACTGTATTATAAGGCATGGAGGACTAGAGGATAATATTACTATCATAAGAGTTCCGGGCTCTTTTGAAATTCCTTTAGCTGCAAAAAAAACAGCTAAATCTGGAAACTATGACGCTGTAATCTGTTTAGGAGCTATAATAAGAGGTGCAACACCTCATTTTGAATATGTAGCAAATGAAGTAACAAAAGGAATTGCACAGGTTGCTTTAGATACAGAAATTCCTATTTCTTATGGAATTCTTACAACAGATACAATAGAGCAAGCAATAGAAAGAGCAGGGACAAAAATGGGCAATAAAGGTTTTGATGCTGCCCTGACAGCAATAGAAATGGCAAATCTTATAGATGAGATAGAGTGATGGGAAGATATAGAAAAAAAGCTAGAGAGATTGCTTTTAGAACCCTCTATACATATGATTTAAAAGGGGGGGATATTTACGAAATTTTAGAGGAACATATAAAAGATATAAGAGATAAACTGTCTCCTAAAACTATAGAGTATGCATATAACATTGTAAGAGGAGTTGAAGAACATCTTCAAGAAATCGATGACATTATTAAAAAATATCTAAAAAATTGGAGACTAGAAAGATTAGGATATATAGAAAGAGCTCTTCTTAGAATAGGAACTTACGAACTTATTTTTGACGATGAAGTGAAAGATAAAGGAAGAGTGTTTATTGATATTTTAGATTTAACAGACTGTTATCTAAATAATCCTGATAGCATCAAATTTATAAATGGTGTTTTAAGTGCTATATATAATGATTACAAGAAAAAAGATGCTTTAGAACATAAAAACGATTTAGAAAAAAATGATACAAAAGAAGAAGATAGTAAGCAGGGGGCTATAGCCTCAGAAAAGAAAGAGGAATAAATGAG
>JAADDV010000175.1 GCA_013153795.1 Aquificota bacterium
TTTTTACAGGATAAAGAGTCTTTAGATAAATTTTTCTTTTTCTCTTTTGAAGAAAGTATTGATAAATTTCGTAAGGAAAACTTTTTTCTTTTTTTAAGAGGATATTTTTTAATTTCTTTTTCAAGAATATTTTTTATCTCCTCTACTGTATAACCATCTTCTAGTAAAGATTTTAAGATACTTTTTTCTTTAGGAGACAAAAAAACATTTGTTTGTTTTAAAGATTTTAAAAAAAATTCTATTTCTTTTATTTCTTTCATTGAAAGAAAAGGCGCCAAAAGACGCCTTTTGAATTTGTTAGAATAAGAAACCTGCTTCAAATGCTACAGATGTTCTTACATCATCTGCTGTATTATCATCTACATCAACAAAAAGATTTGCATCTGCAGATGTGTAAGCAAATTCAACTCTTGCAAATGTATTTCCTGTAGGTTTCCATGTAGGAGTAATTGTGAAAGTCCATACTTTATCGTCTTCTTGTAAATCTAAGTCTACATATTCAATTCTTATTGGGAATGTTACATTTGCAATTTGAGCATCTAATAAATCAAAGTTAATATTAAATGCTATTCCCCACATATTATCATCTTTATTAGGGTCTGTATCTATAGCATCATCTTTTGTCATATAAGAAACTTGAATTCCACTTTCTAATATACCAAAGTCTACATGAGTGCAAAGAGTATAGAAGTTTCTTCCTTGAGATTCATCATATGTATGTAAAGCAACTTTTCCACCATATCCGATAAAATCTTTTAAGTTAAATGAAACTCCTGCTTCCCATGCATCAGATATTCCTTGTTGGAAAAGTCCTCCACCTTGGTTGTATCCTGCGTAAAATTCAGCAATTCCAAGGTCATAAGAAGCTCTTGCACCTGCATAAAGAACAGGCTTAAATAATACAAATAATGCTCCTCTATTGTAGTGTCTGTTTAAGATTGTTAAAGGAGCTTCTCCATATTTAGACCAAAGTAAACCAGCATCTACAGAAAGTCCTTCTATTGGAGCTATTGTTACATATGCAAGCCATGGTTTGAAATCAGAAGTTTTTCCATAAACAATAAGGTCATTATTATTTACAAAATCTGGAGATGCAACAACTGTAGGAACAGCAAAAGATGCAAATGCTGCATTAAATCCAATTGGGCTATTTACATCAGCTTTTTTTGTTAATCCAATAGCAAAAGATGAAACTCTAAATTTATCATTGTATTTATCTGGAGCTGCTGGTGCATGGTCTGTATCTTGCCAATCATAAGATGCAGAAACTCCTCCATATAATACAATATCAGAATTTGCTACTGTTAATGTTCCAGCGTTTGCTAATCCTACTGTTAGGAGACCTGCTGCTGCTAAACCTAACACCTTCTTCATACCTTATAACCTCCTTAATAAAATTTTTATTATATCCCTATTGTAGATTTTATTATAGCCTTATTGTTATTGTCAATCTCAGCTATATAAAGCTGAAATAGATAAATATTTCTTTGTTGATTTAAATCAAAATTTGTGCCATAAAACTGTTCGGTTTTTTAACAGGAATGTTTAATAAATTTAAAGAAAGTAAGATTTATTAATATGTTGTATTTTTGCAAAAAAACAAATTTCTTAAAAAAATATTTGTTTTATAATAAGACTTATTCATATAAATTTTTTAAATTTTCTATTTCATTTAGTTTATCTCGAGCAATCTGTTTTATTACCTTTTCTACAATAGGCTTTACTTTTTCTTTTGTTTTTTCATCCATCTGTGCAAGTTCTGGCCACTCTCTTTTATACCCTTCTTCTTTCCATTTTGTTGTGGCATCTATTCCCATTTTTCCGCCAAATCCTACGTAATCTGTAGAATGGTCTAAAACATCTATTACACCCTTTTTTATAACTACATCTCTAGATGGGTCAACATTGTTTCCCCATATCCATAAAACTTCATCTATATTCTGGACATCAACCCATTCATCAAATACAACAATATTTTTTGTAAACATCATCTGTCCCATTCCCCATAGAGCATCCATTACCTTGTAAGCATGTCCTGGATAGCGTTTTTTTATAGAAACAAAACAGAAGTTATGGAAGCATCCTGAAACTGGTAAGTTGTAATCTACAACTTCCGGAAGGTTAAATTTAACAAGAGGTAGAAAAATTCTTTCTGTTGCTTTTCCCATCCATCCATCTTCCATAGGGGGTTTTCCAACGATAGTTGTTAGATAGATAGGATTTTTTCTGTGGGTTATAGCTGTTATATGCATTACAGGGTATTTGTCTACTGGTGTGTAAAAACCTGTATGGTCTCCAAAAGGTCCTTCATCTGCCAGTGGCTCATTTGGGTCTACATATCCTTCTATAACAATTTCTGCATTTGCTGGAACTTCTATATCTACTGTTTCGCATTTTACAAGTTCTACAGGTTTTTCTCTTATTATCCCTGCAAAAAGATACTCATCTACATCTTCAGGAAGTGGTGCAGATGCTACGTATGTAAGGACTGGGTCTCCTCCTATTGCGATAGCTACTGGTATTTTTTCTCCTCTTTCTTTGTATTTCCAGTAATGTTTTGCTCCTCCTTTATGAATTTGCCAGTGAAGAATTATTTTGTCTTTATCTAAAAGTTGTATTCTATACATTCCAACATTTCTGAGTTTTGTCTCTGGGTCTTTTGATATTACCTGTGGTAATGTGATAAATCTTCCTCCATCTTTTGGCCAGCATTTTAAAACAGGAAAATCAAAAATGTTTATATCTTTTCCTGTTTTAATTACTTCTTTTACAGCTCCTGACTTTACTGTTTTTGGTATTGCGTCATTTAATTTTTTTAACTCTGGAATCCTTTTTAGTTTATCTAAAAATGTATTTGGAACTTCAGGTTTTAGAATTCTGTAGAGCTTCCAACCAATATCTTCAAATTTCTCAACTCCTAAGGCCATTTTCATTCTTTTTTCGCTTCCAAAAGCATTTATAAGAACAGGAATTCCTTCGTATCCCTCAACATTTTCAAAAAGTAAAGCTTTTCCTCCATCTGGGAGTTTCATAACATGGTCTGCAATTTCTGTTATCTCAAGGATAGGACTTACTTTGTCTTTTATCCTCAGAAGCTCTCCTTCTTTTTCTAAATCCTGAATAAATTCTCTCAGGTCTTTATATATCATTATTGTTCCTCTTGTTGATACTCAAAGATTATTTCAATTATCAACATTATTATTGAGATGATATTAGCTACAGCTGCTCCTATAGCAAGTCCTATCGCAAGAGGAACATGAGTCCCAGTAAAATATAAAACTGCGGCAGGGATGAGATGAAGGTCAGCAACGAGAGCTGTTGCTAAAAGCTCTGCTGATAATATTTTTTTAGCTCCAAATTTTAAAACTGTAGCAAGAAGATTTACGCCAACAGCTATTACAAGCTGATAAGGGTCATGACTGAAAATAAATCCTACATTACTAGTTAAAGCAAGAAATATAAAAAAATCAGACCAAACTTTTCCCCAATTTATCATGAAACTTTTTCTCCTTCTTTTTGTTCTTCTTCTACCTCTTCAGTCATATATCTTTTAAAAAATTCTTCAGCTTTTCTTAAAGCTTTTGGATGACCTAAAATGATAAGAGAATCTCCCTCTTTTATTTCTGTATCTCCAGAAGGAGCTATTTTCATTTTTCCATCAGCCCTAATAATTGCAACTATCGTTGCTCCTGTTTCCTGCCTCATACCAATATCTTTAAGTTTTTTTCCTATAAGCTTAGAATTTTTTCCTATTTTAATCTCTATTATGTCTATATCTGTTCTTTCTCCATAAGCTATTTTTTCTAAAAAGCCTGATAAAACAGGAGATGGTGGATGTAATATGAAAGATGTTATTCTTCTTCCTATAGCAACATCTGGGACTATAACCTCATTGGCTCCTAAAAGTTTCATTTTATCTGCAGCACCTTCTGTTGTAGCAGTTGAAAAAACAAGAAATTCATTTCTATCAGGTCTTATAAGCCTTGCTGTAACAATAACAGCTATATCTTGAGTATTTTCTTCAAAAGCTGTAACAAGACCTTTGGCTTTTTCTATTCCAACCCCTAGTAAAACACTTCTTTTATGAGGTTCATCTATTACATAAAACTCAACTCCAAAATCTCTAATTTCTTTTTCTAAATCTGGATTTGGCTCTACAAGAACAAATTTTATATTTCTCTTTTTTAAGTTTTTCATTAATTCTCTAGTTATTCCATTAAAATGGCAAATTATATAATGACCTGTTAGCTCTTCCATAGCCTTATACATCCTCCAAAATCTATATATTTCTCCTATATTTGAATTTACAAAAACATCAACTGTTTTTACCAAACCATACATATAAACAAAAGGAATTGTAACAATAATAAAAATAGTTGCAAAAAGTCTATTTACATAAAGATGCTCTGGGTCTACTTCATATCCTTCTGTATATCCAACTGTTGAAAAAGTAATAATTGTATGAAAAAAGTAGTTTAAAACACTTTTTCCATCACTTTTATTATTTAAAATCATGAGCATTACAACCCCAAGGGTTGTAAAGAAAATGACAGTCATTAAAGGATATCTTAGTTGAAGGAGAATATCATAGAACTTTTCTTCATAAATGGCTCTATAGTTTTTAGGTTTTACATTTCCATAAGGTTTTTGCTCTTGTTTTTTCTTTCTTTTTTTCAACTTAACTTTACCAGATAAAGTTTACCAAAAAGAATATTAAAAGTTTTCAAGAAGT
>JAADDV010000077.1 GCA_013153795.1 Aquificota bacterium
CATACTTATAGCCCTCCTTGAAAAAAATATTCTTTTAATTTTATGCTTTAATAACTTCTATTACAAGGAAGGCTATACAATTCTTGCAGAAATATATGTTTTCACTTTTTTGTCCTTCTTTATTACCTTTGCAAATGTATAAAGCTCTACTTCTTCCTGTGTCTCTTTTTCAATAGCTCTGATAGAGGATATTTTCCCTTCTCTCACAACTACAGGAGTATCTCTTGGAATATATCCCTTTTCCTCAAAGGCTTTTTTTAAAATATCTGTAAGCTCTTCTTCTGATAAAGCATTTATATCAATATCCAATAAAATTTCTAGCTGCTGCACTTTTTCCATTTTTACTCCTCTATAATTTCTTTTATATATTTTTCTATAGTTTTTAAACTCATCTTAATTCTTTCTTCTTGCGTTTTCCCTCTATATTCAGGATGTTCCACTTTTGGTGATTCTTTTATCATTTCTGACTCTGGTCTTAGTAAGATATGTTTTATTTTTCCATTTTTATCTATGAAAACTAAGTAAGGGACATCAAGTTTTGTAATTTTGTATCTACTAATTGCTTCATTATACGCTCTTATTACAGGTATCTTTAAAGGAAGTAAGCTTTTAAGTTCTTGAACTTCTTCCTTATCAGACCTACTTAGCAAAACAGCAACAAAAACTACTTTGTCTTTGTATTTTTCATAAAGTTTGTTCATATGAGGAAGGAAATCAAAAGTTCCTGGTTTATCTCCTATTGCAAAAAAAATCAGCACTGCTGGTTTCCCATCTATTAAATCTTTTATATTTACTACTTCCTCATCTTCTGTAATTCCTCTAAATTTTTTGTATTTTTTTCCTATATACTCTGCAAGCTGTTTGTCTGAAACAGGATAATATGGATATCCAAATTCTTCTTTTTTTTCTTCAGTTGTTATTTCCTGATTTTCTAAAATATATCTATTTTTTTCAAGAATAGATTTTGCTCCTGTTTGAGCTATTGAAAAACTAAAAACTAAAAGAAATAAAAAAGTTAAAAACTTAAATTTTTTCATATATTTCCTCCTTTTTTTTTAGTTCTATACCTTTATTGTCTTCTCTTTCTTTTCCTACTTCCGTTAAAACGACATCTGTAATGCTGTTTACTGGTTTTTCTGAATCAAAAGAAATATGTATGTAGTTTCCAGTTATTCCTATTTTTCTCCCTTCTTTTTCATTGATTATTAAAACTTCTAAAGGTTTATTTAAAAATCTCTTTCTAAAAGAAATACTTTTCTCTTCTGAGATTTCTCTTAAGATAGCCGTTCTTCTTTTTTTCTCCTGCGGATGGACTTTATCTCCAAATTCTACAGCTTTTGTTCCTTCCCTTTGGGAATACGTAAAGACATGAATATAAGCAAAAGGTATCTCTTTTACTGTTTTAACAGTGTTCTCAAAAGCTTTCTCATCTTCTGTTGGAAATCCTGTGATTATATCTGTTCCTATTGCTGTTTCTGATCTTTTTGAAAGTATTTTTTCAACTTTTTGAATGTACTCTTTTACTGTGTAAGGTCTTTTCATATCTTTTAAAACTTTATCATCTGCAGATTGGATAGAAAGATGAAAATGAGGCGCTATTTTTTCCTCTGATGTAATAAAGTCTATAAAGGATTCATCAAGTTCATTTATTCCCATAGAAGAAAGTCTGATTCTATAGAGATTTTTTACCTTTACAAGCTCTTTTAATAGTTTATAAAGAGATTCTCCTGTATCCCAGCCAAACTGGGAAAGCTGCGTTCCTGTTAGAACGATTTCTTTAAAGCCTTTTTCTGTAAGTATCTCTACCTGTTTTACTATGTCTGAAATTTTTCCGCTTCTTACTTTTCCTCTAGCAAAAGGGATGATACAGAAAGTGCAAAAGCTATTACATCCTTCTTGAACTTTCAGTATTGGTCTTGCTCCTTCATAAAAAGTGCTTATCTGAAATGTTTCAAAGTTATTTTTTCTAAAAATATTGTCAATAAAAACCTTTTCTTGCTTTCTTTCGTTTATAAAATTTTCTACTATTTCATAAACAGCTGTTTTATGGGAGTTTCCAATAACAAGGTCAACTTCTTCCATTTTTGCCAACTCTTCAGGGGAAACCTGGGCATAACAACCTGTTGCAACAACAACAGCATCAGGATTTCTTCTTTTAGCCTGTCTTAAGGTTTTTCTTGATGTTCTATCTGCATCATTAGTAACGGTGCATGTATTTACTACATAAACATCTGCAATATCTTTAAAATCTGTAAGAAGGTATCCTTTTTTTGTAAATGTTTCTTCTAAAGCTGATGTTTCAAACTGGTTCATACGACATCCAAGGGTAGCAAAAGCAACTTTTAGTTTTCTCATTTTATCCTTAAATTTTTATTTAAAATTTTGAGAAAAAAATAGGATAAACAGTGTGAAAAAACAATGATAAAATTTATGTTCTTTATAAAATGTATAAAACCATAGGTATAAGAAAAATACTTGCAAACAAAATACAATAGCTGTTTTAAAAAGAGGAAAAAATTTTAAGAAGCAGGTGTTTAAGAAATATTAAAATTTAACAATATATAGAAATTCTGTTAAACCTTTAAAAAAATCATTTTGAGGTATAAAAACTTCAATTTCTTCATTAGATTTTTTTTCTATTTTTATATACTTAGTAGATATCATAGATAATTTAAAAATAAAATCAGGCTCCGTTAAAAGTATTTTAAAACCACCAATTGTAGGAGAAAAAGAAAAATTTTCAACTTTTATACCTAGGTTTGTAAATTGGATTTCTATTTTTAGACTTTGAAAAGAAATAAAAACGGAAAAAATATTTTCTTCTGTTAAACAAAAGTTTAGTATTTCAAATTTTTCAGTTTTTACTTTATCCCAGATTTGAATAGAGTATTCATTGTATAAAAATAACGCTGAAAAAGAATTACCTAGCCTATTAAAAATAAAATTTTGAAGTTTCATAATAAACCTTTTATTAAGCTAAATTTTAAAAATCTTTTTAAGCTTCTTTACTGCTTCACTTTTTATTTGAGACACCCTGGAAACAGAAACATTTAAAACATTTGCAACTTCTTGTAGAGATTTTTCTTCAAAATAAAGCATTTGTAATGCTATTTGCTCTTTTTCATTAAGCATTTCTATAGCTTGAAGTAATTTGTCTCTTATATCTTCTTTTATAACCTCTTCTTCTGGAGAGATTCTATTAGAAACTAATGTATCAACAATGCGAAACTCCTCATCTCCATTGACTATAGCTTTTTCTATAGAAACCATAATCGCTGTTTTTGAAAGAGGAAGATTTTTTCCTTCTTCAAGGTTTTCTTCTTTTATTTTTTCTCTCATACTGCGGGGCATAACATCTAAGCTTCTAAGATAATCTAGAATCTCTCCCCGAATTTTGATATAAGCATACGTAGAAAATTTAGCTTTATCTTTGTCATACCGGTCTATAGCTTTCATAAGGCCAATAATACCGGTATTTACAAGCTCGTCAAAATCAATCTCTCCCTTTGGCAATCTGTAATAAATTTTACTGGCAACTTTCTTAACCAGAGGTAAATTTTCTAAAATAATCTGGTCTTTTGTCTTTTTGTCTATTACTTGTGTACTCATTTCCCCCTACTCAAAAATCTAAGGACTCTCCCCCAGAAAGCCTTGCCAGAATCGGCTGGCACACTCTCCCCGGTTTCCCTAGATATAATATTTTTTAATTCTATACAAAATTTTTCGCTAGGATATATTTTACAAAAAATTTCCTTATTTTTTATCGCTTTTGTCATATTATTTGTTTTAGGCAAAATTCCAGCAAGTTTTAGTTCCATACCTAAAAACTTTTTTGCTGAATCTTTCAATCTCTCGTAAGTTTCGATTCCTTCTTTATGAGAAGATACCATGTTTACAACAATTTTAAAACGAGTATAACCATATAGTTTTCTAATAGATTTTATCAAAGCATATGCATCTGTCATTGATGTAGGTTCAGAATTTGTTATTATATAACTCCTTCCTGAAGCTCGAATGAAAGAAATTACTCTATTATCTATACCTGCTGATGTATCGATAAGAATATAATCGTATCTATTTGATATTTTAGAAAGTTTTTGTATAAGTCTTGTTAAGGCATAGTCTTCCAATTCTCCTATTTCTTCTATCCCAGAGAAACCTGGTAAAATATCAATATTGTCTTTTCTTGTTATTAAGTTTTCTATTTTTGTTTCTTTTAAAATCTTTCTTATATCATTTTTAACCTTTAAGCCCATAATAACATGAATATTTGCCATACCAACATCAGCATCTATAAGAAGAACTTTCTTTTTAAAAGTGTTTGCAAGTAAATAAGCATAATTTACGGCAAAACTTGTTTTACCGACACCACCTTTTCCACTAGAAATAGTAAAAAACTTTGTATTATATTGTGAAGAATCTGTTTCCATAAGTTTTAATAAATCTTTTACTTGCTCGTTCATTTTTAACCTTTTAGAAAATAAGAAGCTAAAACCTCAGGAGTTAAAGTTTTTATATCTTCAGGAACTCTTTGGCCTATACTTATATAGGAAAGAGGTAATTCTGTTTTATATGGAAGATTCAAAAGAATTCCTGGTGTTTTCGTTTCATCTATTTTAGACATTAAAAGAGCATCTATTTTAAAATAGCTTTGGTAATTTTCTACTATATCAAAAGCATCTTCATCTTTATAATACAAAGTTTTTTACTATTTCTAGTGGAAAAGGT
>JAADDV010000060.1 GCA_013153795.1 Aquificota bacterium
CTGAGGAGGAAATAAAAGCTTATTTAAAAGAAAGAAAGAATTTATATAAAAACAAAAAATTTTCTTTAAAAACTCCTTTATTTCCTGATATTGAAAAATTAAAAAAACTTTATTCTTTACTTGAAAAAGCTTCTGAAAAAACAACAGGTGTATATAAAATAAATGTTTTAAAAGCTAAAGCAGGTATAGATTTTTTAATTTTAATGGAAAAAGAGAAATTTGAAAAAGAGTTTATAGAAAAAGTTTTTGATGAATTTAAAAGACTTTCATATGTGTTTAAAATCACAAATTATTCAGAATCAGGAAATATTAATGATATTTTGAAACTAGGATATATCCCTAAAAATGATGAGCCAGAAGAAGTAAAGGGATTAGAAAAAAATAAAGATTGGTTTGATTTTCAAGAAATCCTTTTAAAACTTTGTTGCGCTAGCATTGTAAAAGATATTCAAGCTTCAAATGGGGCTGCAGTATATATGGAAGGCTGGAAAACAGATTGGGGAATTCAACTAAATTTGGGGGATTTGCCAGAAGGAAGTTGGGATATTTTCTTTGTTATAAAAGTGAAAGCTAAAGATAAGAGAGGTATTGCTTTTAGATATGGAGTTTATCCAGTTACAAAAACATTTGAAGCTTTTTTAGAAGATTTTTCTGATGAAAAATATCATACTGTTTATGTTGGAAGATTTGAAAATGATTCTACCAAACATTTATGGATAGCCCCTCCTGGAAATGAAAATGTAAAAGGTATTTATGTTGATAGAATTTTTATTATAAAAGCAAGAAACTAGTTAAGAAGATGTTTTATATTTTCATAAATTTGTATAGTTGCTTTTGATTTATTTAACGTATAAAAATGAAGACCTTTTACTCCATTTTTTAAAAGGTCTTCACACTGTTTCGTAGCATACTCAATACCTATTTTTTCTACTTCTTCTGGTTTATTTTCATATTTTTCTAGCTTTCTTACTAATTCTTCAGGGATTGTGGCTCCACACATTGAAGCAAATTTTTTTATTTGTTTAAAATTTGTTATTGGCATAATACCGGGAATAATAGGAATATGAATATTTTCTTTTTCTACTTTTTCTAAAAAATCATAAAAAAATCTATTATCAAAAAACATTTGAGTTATAGCAAATTCAGCTCCAGCTTCAACTTTTTTCTTAAAATTAAGAATATCTCTTTCTATATTTGGGCTTTCTGGATGGCCTTCTGGATAAGCAGCAACTCCAATACTAAACCAGTCTCCAAATTCTTCTCTTATAAGTTTTACAAGCTCATTAGCATATTTACATCCATCTGGAGGAAAAATTTGTTTTTCTTCTTTATCTTGAGGAATATCTCCTCTTAAAGCTAAGATATTTTGAACTCCTATATTTTTATATTCTTGTAGAATATCAATTATTTCTTTTCTAGTATGTCCTATACAGGTTTGATGAGCCATTACAGTAAGATTTGTTTCTAAATGTATTTTTTTTACAACTTTAATTGTTCTTTCTCTTGTAGATCCTCCTGCTCCATAGGTTATAGAAACAAATGTTGGTTTTATATACTCAAGTTCTTTAATAGTTTGAAATAAAGCTTCCTCTCCTTCCTTTGTTTTTGGAGGAAAAAATTCAAAAGATATACTATGTTTTATTTTTTTTAATAAATCACCTATTTTCATTTAATTTTTATGTTAAAACCAAAGTGCTTTTGCACTCTGGACTGGGGTATTTTTATTCCGCCAAAAATAAAAAAGGTGTGGATATATCCCCAGTAGGCGGTATTTATCCACACCAAAATTTTAACAAATATTAAGCTATATCCATAGCACTTTCAGGTCTTTCTTCCATAATTCTTATATTTTGAGCGACCTTTGGAAGAGGCACAACTTTTGTTCTTGTTACAATTCTTTCTGGAAGATGAATTTCTCTTCCTTTTATACGGATTGTTGTAGGTTTTATTTTTGTTTTATAAGTTATTTTTATTCCATAAACTTTATTTCCAAATTTATTTTCAAATTCTCCAGGACCTTCTACTGTTATATCAAAGGCATCAGCAGGAAAATAAATTCTTTTTGCATAATCTCTTTTTTTAATAGGATGATAATAAACCAGCCACAGGACTTTAGCTCCACCTTTATACTTAACTTCCGTAGGAATATATGTGCTTGCTTTTTCTTCTTCTTCAAGAAGACGTTTTAAATATTCTTCTGCTGTTGTTTCAAATTTATCTTCACTTATAGCCTGATAATATCTATCCCATTTATTAACTTCAGCAATTATATTAGCAAGTTTTACACTTCTTTCTTTCTCCTCATTTATCAATTCATCTATAGTTTTTAAAACTTCTTTATCAAAATGTTGTGAAAAGCTTTCTAAATATGGCAAAACAGATAAAATATCAACAGCTTTTTTAAGTTTATCTAAACATTCAACATCTTCACAAAACACCATAGCTTTTCTAATATTACAAAATTCTCTTCTAAGTTGCTCGAGAATATCAATACTTAGTTTTAAACTAAAAATAGAATTAGTAAGCTCTTCGATAACTTGTTGAGGTATTTTCTTTAACTCTTCTTCTATATTGATTTCCTTTTTCCATGGCTCATATTCTCTGTCAAAACCTTTATATTTGGCTACATAGTTTGCTGTTTTTACAGTAGCTCTATTTTCTTCTATAGCTACTTTTCTAAGTTCTTCAATCTTATCTCCAAACTTTTTTTTCCAAAAAGGAGAATACGTTAACGTACATAAATAATCACTTCTTTTTTTTAAATCTGTTAGTTGCGCTGGAGTTTCTACATTGAGCATCTCATCTCTAATAATACAGTTGATTCTTCTTATGTCTTCAACATCTTCCACACGTCCATAAATTCTGCCCATTTTTCTCTCCTCAAATTGTAGTTAGCAATAAATAATTATATAGATGTAAAAATTTTTGACCATCTGTTTAAATTATTTACACGTTAACAAAGTTTTTATATAAGTGAGACCTAAAATTTCCTGAATTTTAAAGATAATAAGTTTAGACCCTTTAGAATAAGCTAAAATAGCAGCTTCACCTCCTACAAGGACACTTTCTTTTTTCCAGCCAGCTTTTGGCATATAAGTATCAAAAAACTTTAAAAGTTTACTTGTAGAAGCCTTTCCTACAAATACTATATATCCTCTATAAATTCCATCATCTGCATAGATAACAGATAAATCTTCCTTAATTTTAAAATTCATTGGGATAACAAAAGAATAATCTCCAAATTTTTCTGTTTTTGGCTCTAAAACCGTTGGCTCTTTAAGTTTTAGATTTTTCATTGTTTGTAATTGAGAACATCCAATTATAAAAGGAAGATAACTTACTAAAGTAAAAATAAAAATAAGCTTTATTAGTTTTTTCATCATTTTATCCTCAAATTCAAAATTTTTGACAAAAACATTTCGACAAGGCTAATATCAATCTTTAGCTTCTCTTGGTATAATTTTGATTATTTATAATCTGGAGAGCTTTTATGAAAAAAGTAAAAGTTATCATAGATGGAACTCCAGTTGAAGTTCCTGAAGGGACAACTGTTCTTGAAGCAGCAAAAAAAATAAACAAAATAATTCCTACCTTTTGTTATCATGATAAACTCCCTATCTTTGGTGGATGTAGAATGTGTCTTGTTTGGGATAAAAAATGGAAGTCTTCTATAATTGCTTGTGGAACAAAAGTTTATGATGGAATGGAAATCGAAACAGAAAATGAAGAAGTTTTAAAGGATAGACGTTTTATCCTTGAAATGTTATTTTCAAGACACCCTTTAGACTGTCCTGTATGTGATAAAGCAGGGGAGTGTGACCTTCAAAATTGGGGAACATATTACGGACCCCAAAAGAATCCTTATGATAGTATAACTCCTTTTGATAAAAAAAGGCCTGAAGAAAACTGGGAAAGTGATTATTTAGAGTTTGTCTCAAATAGATGTGTTTTGTGTCTTAGATGTGTAAGTGTATGTGAACATGTAAATGGTGCCTCTGCTTTATTCCAAAAAGAAAGAGGTTTTGAAATTCTTATTTCCCCTGACAAAAAGCCTATGGATACAGAAAGTTCTTGTGAATTTTGTGGTCTTTGTGTAGACATATGTCCTGTTGGAGCAATTCTTTTTAAACCTTTCAAATATAAAGCAAGGCCATGGCTTTTAAAAGAAACTATTTCTCGTTGTGGAATGTGCTCTCTTCAGTGTCCTGTTGCAATAGACCATGACGAGCAAAATATATATAGAATACGTTCAACAGCTGACCTTCAGATTTGTGCAGGGGCTTATCTTGGATATGATATACAAAATAAGAATAGACTTAAAGGAGCCTTAAAAAACGGTTCTTCGATTTCTTTTGATGAAGCTATAAAAGAAGTTGTTTCTTTAATAAATGAAAATCCAGAGAAAACAGCCATTGTAGTATCTCCTTATTCAACGAATGAATCTATTCAAATTATTAAAAAAATCGCAGAAAAAACAGGTGTTTATTTAACTTCAACAATTACTACAGATACCCTTCCAACACTTCAAGGATTTGAAGAGGAAACAGAGAAAGAATATAAGCTTCCAACAGAAGAAGACTTACTAAACGCTGAAAAAATAGTAGTTTTAGGAAATGATATAGCAAATATAAATCCTGTTTTATCTTATTTTTTCCACAAAAATTTCTTTGAAGGAAGAGAAATAGGAAAAGATAAAAAGATATTTTATATGGGAAGAG